>JBKJLZ010000013.1:0-7973 GCA_046596705.1 Sphingorhabdus sp.
AATCTGGTCAGCACGGTTCAAGGATATGCCACGCACGAAAAATCGACACTTGATGCGGTGATATCGGCACGGAATTCTGCGCTGGGTGCCGCTAATCCAGCGGCGGCTGCCGCAGCCGAGAACGGCTTGTCGGGCGCGCTCAAAAACCTGTTTGCGCTGGCCGAGAATTACCCCGATCTTAAAGCCAACCAGAATTTTCAGACGCTACAGCATGAACTAGCCGACGTTGAAGACAAGTTGGCAGCCTCTCGCCGCGCCTATAACGCCGCCACCGCCGACTATAACGGCGCGCGACAGGCATTTCCGGCTGTTTTGGTTGCCGGGCCGATGGGCTTCGCCGACGAGAAATTCTGGGAACTTGGTGCCGAAGAGCGCCCGACGATCAGCGCTGCGCCAGAGGTGAAGTTTTAGTGCCTTAATAAATGCCGCCGCCCTGCTGGATGAATTCCTGATCGCGTTTGGCGGCTGAGGTTGCGCTCTGATCGGACGACGCCTTCGTCCCGCTCGATTTCGCGCTGGCTGTCTTTTTCTTGGATTTCTTATCGATCTCGGCAAGTTCGTCACGACGGATCGACCGTTTTGGTTCGGTTTCGGGCTTGAACGCTTCCCAGATAACGCCACTCATCGGGTCTTCGCCCGGCCATGCGCCGTAGACTCGCTTGCCGGACCGACGGTCGATGCGGACCAGCCGAACGCCTGCTGGCGCGATGAAGGGCGTCTTTGGCAAGTCCGCCATCGCAACGCGGGCAAACTGTTTGAAAATCGGCCCGGCAACTCGTCCACCCTGGGCATAGCCGCCCAGGCTGCGTGGTTGATCGTAACCCAGATAAATACCGGCAACCAGATGGGGTGATCCGCCGACAAACCAGACGTTAGTCGGGCCGGTCGTCGTTCCAGTTTTCCCGAACAAAGGCCGGTCAAGATCGCGCAGAAGAGTTGCTGTTCCGCGTTGAATCACCCCTTCAAGCATATGAACCACTTGATAGGCGGTAATTGGGTCCATGACCTGTTTGCCCGCAGACGTAAAACGCGGCATGCCCTTGCCGTTCCAATCCTTTGCGTTGCAATTCGCGCAAGGCTTCCATTTCGCTGGCCAGATAACCTTGCCCCTTCGGTTCTGAGCAAAATCTATCAGCGTTGGATTTAATTGGCGTCCGTGATTGACCAGAATCGAGTAGGCATTGGTCATCTTCATAACGGTCGTGTCACCCGCACCGAGCGCGTAAGACAGATAATTCGGATAGTCTCCGATGCTCACCGCGCGAAACGTGTCGTTCACGTTCTGCATGCCAGAATCGGCGGCAGCGCGGATGGTCATCAAGTTACGCGACTGTTCAAGACCCCAGCGCATGGTCCGTGGCCCTGCCCCGCCACCATCGAAATTGCGAAAACATTTTTGCCCGAGCGAAGCCGATTGCCACACGCAATATGGCCCGTCGATGATGATTGAGGCGGGCGTCATGCCGATATCAAGCGCGGCGGCATAGACGAACGGTTTGATCGTCGAGCCCGGTTGGCGCTGCGCCTGGGTCGCCCGGTTGAAGCTGGAGATACGGTTGTCAAAACCGCCCTGGATGGCGAGCACGCGTCCGTTTATCGGATTTTGCACCACCATGCCGCCGCCGACCTCTGGCACACTACGGACGGCAAAGCGATTGCCACCACTGGGTGCCACGGCAATGACATCGCCTGCTTTCATCGCAACCGGCCCGCCCGCGAGCAAACCGATCGTGCCGTCAGCAAAGCCCACCCGGCCTCCACTCAAAGCGACGCCTGCGCGCCAGTTGGCATAATTAATACCGATATTGGTTGAGGCAAACCGCGATGCCCATTTGTCATCTGACACATCAACAGTGCCCAGATTGGCTTTCCAGGACTTACCGGCGTTGAAGCGCAGCAATCCGTCACGTAAGGCCTGCGTCGTCAGTTTTTGGTAGCCAGGGTTCATCGATGTTCGTACCCATAGGCCGCCTGAATAAACGCTGTAAGGACCGGTCTCGTCGCTCTCGCCAAAACGGGCAATCAGTTGGCGCCTGACCTCTTCAGTAAAATATCCGCCGATATTGCTTTTATAAGGATTGCCCCGTTGGGCAATCAGGCCGAGCGGCTGCGCCCGCGCTTCATTAAGCTGCGCCAATGTAATCCAGTCATTGTCATGCATTTCACCAAGCACCCAGTTGCGTCTGGCAACAGCGAGCTCGGTGTTCTTCGCCCTTCCGTAACGCTCGGGCGCTTTGGGCAAAATTGCCAGGAATGCCATCTCATGGAGTTTCAACTGATCAACGCTTTTGCCGTAATAGGCCTGTGCCGCAGCTTCCACGCCGAACGACTGCCGCCCAAGCGCTATTTCATTCAGATATAGCGATAGAATTTGCTGCTTGGTCAACGCTGACTCGATCCGCTTCGCGAGAATCGCCTCTTTCACCTTACGGGTGTAGCTGTACTCGTTGGTCAGCAGCAGGTTTTTGGCCACTTGCTGCGTAATCGTCGAAGCACCGCGTGAACGCTGATCGCTGAATATATTGTCGAAGATGGCAGACGCGATGCCGGGATAGTCGATGCCGCCATGGCTGAAAAAGGTTTTGTCCTCGGCTGCCAGATAGGAGCGGATCAGTAGCTGCGGAAAATCGGCATATTCAAGCTGAACGCGGCGCTCACGAGCATAGCTGTGAAATGGCTGGCCATCGATGTCGCGCACGACGGTTGGCAACGGCGATTCATATTCAATCAGCGCCTCGGCATTAGGCAAGCTGCGCCCAATAATTATCCAGAGGAGCAAACCGATGATCAGCAACGCTGCACCGGCGTAAACTGCGCGCCGGAACCATTTGCCTTGCCACCAGATTTGCCAACGTCCGACAAAGCCGCCAACCTCGCGCTTCAGCTTATAATTGAACCCGGTCGATTCTGGGGCTTGCGGGGTGTCGATATCCATTATCGGCTCTATTTAGCCAGTTTGCCGGTAACGTCCAGAAAGTTAATCAGCGGCTTGGCGCAAATTGCTTCAACGCGCCGCAAAACGTCTGGCGAAATGAATTTGAATGGCACTTGCCACGCTCTGCCCAACTTTCTGCTGGCCTTCGACAGACGACAAGAAGGCCACATCGTCAATGTTGCTGAGATAACCTGTTTCAAACAGCACCGATGGCATGTCTGGCGCCTTCAAAACTATGAATGAAGCAAAACGGTGGGAATTGGAGCGAAGCCGCATTTTTGGCCGCGCCTCACGCATAAGCAGCTTAGCAAATCCGGCCGAGACATTCATCGTTTCACGCTGAGTCAAGTCGATCAGGATCGACGATACACTGGCGTCCGTTCCGCCTAAATTAACGCCATTGATAATATCGGACTTATTCTCCCGCGACGCCAATCTCTGGGCCTCAAGGTCTGATGCAACCTCGGACAAAGTATACACCGTGCCGCCAGTCGCAGTCATGTTCGGCGCGCTATCGGCGTGGATCGAGATAAACAGGTCGGCCCGCATTTTGCGTGCAAGTCCGTATCTGTCCTGAAGCACCAGAAACGTATCGCTGTCGCGGGTTAACGCGACCCGGACCCGGCCTGTTTTCAACAACTCGGAGCGGATCATCCGGGCAATTGCAAGCGTCACATCCTTTTCCCGCATGCCGCCATGTGGGCTTACGGCGCCGGGATCATGACCGCCATGACCTGCGTCAATCATCACCAGCGGTAAACTGCCGTCGGATGGCCCGGCAATGTCCGGTAGCCCTTTGGCGGTGCCAACCCGGATTGGCGCGGTCACTTCATAACGTCGCCTTGGCGGTTCTGCGCGAAATTGCGACGAAAGCATTATCTTGCTCTCGATCGCAGAAACCTCGCCGGCCACGTCGAGTGACAGGATGAAGGGGAGTCCGGCAAAAAATGCGGCGGCAAACATAATCGCCTTATGCTTTGGTGCAGACTGTCTGGTCCACAAGTTTCTTGCTTTAGGGGCTACGGCTAACTGAAACGCTGCTCTTGCTGTATCTTGGGGACAGTGCTAGCTACGGGATACAGCTATCGACCTTTTTGGGCCTATAGTTTTTTTGCCGCCGGATGCTGCCAGTATGTCCGGCCTTTTTAACAGGTTGACGCTGCATGAGGCATGATATTTCCACCCCCGCCGCCCGCACAGGGAATGGCGCACGGGCCGGGAATCAAGCGCGCGCGAATTACGCCCGCCATGCATTTGCAGCAGACGCATTTCTTTCTTTCCAACCATATCGCCATGTTTGCGCGGACGCATTGCGTTCCATGCTGCTTGGCATCAACCATAGAGCGATCGGCCTTCGGCTGACAACCGGACGGTCCGCCCGCTGGAGTAATATTAATGACTACGCGTATGCTAATCGACGCGCGGCACCGGGAGGAAACCCGGGTCGCAGTCGTAACAGGAAACCAGATCGAGGAGCTTGATTTCGAATCGGCCGAGCACAAGCAGCTCAAAGGCAATATCTATCTAGCCAAAGTAACCCGAGTAGAGCCGTCACTTCAGGCGGCATTTATCGACTATGGCGGCAACCGCCACGGCTTTTTGGCCTTTGCCGAAATCCACCCCGATTATTATCAAATTCCGCGCGAAGACCGCGAACGCTTGCTGGCCGAAGAGGCTGAAGCTGCTGCCGAAGAGGCTGCTTTGCGTGAACAGGAAGAAGAGGATGACAATCACGAACCAGCCGACATAATCGGCGGGGCGCACGATCTTGATGACGATGATACCGACGTGATCGAAGTGGAAAGCGACGATAGCGTCGACACCATCGATATTACCGAAGGCGAAGAACCCGAGATCGATTCTGCCAACGGTGAAGAAGGCGAAAACGGCTCATCCGAAGAACAGGCTGGCGACAATGGCCGCAATAACCGCCGTCGTCGTGGCCGCGGCCGCGGGGGACGCGAAAGCCAGGTAGCGAAAGCGAGCGACGAAGTCCGCGCCAAGCGAATGAATTTGCGCCGTCGTTACAAGATCCAGGACGTCATCCACCGCCGCCAAGTTCTGCTGGTGCAGGTCGTCAAGGAAGAACGCGGCAACAAGGGCGCGGCACTGACTACCTATCTGAGCCTTGCAGGGCGTTACTGCGTCCTGATGCCGAACACATCGCACGGCGGTGGCATCAGCCGCAAAATACATAGTGCCGCCGACCGAAAGCGGTTGAAGTCGATCATGTCCGATCTGACTTTGCCTGCCACAATGGGCTGTATCATCCGCACCGCCGGATTGGCGCGAACCAAGCCCGAGATTAAACGCGACTTCGATTATCTGGCGCGTTTATGGGACGGAATACGCGAGAATACGCTTAAAGGTGCAGCACCGATGCTGATCCACACCGACAGCGACCTTATCAAGCGCGCGATCCGCGATATCTATAATAAGGATATCGACGAAGTTTTTGTCGAGGGTGATGAAGGTTACAAAGCTGCCAAGGAGTTCATGAAGCTGCTAATGCCGAGCCACGCCAAGCGTGTGCAGCATTATGCCGATCCGGTGCCGCTATTTCAGCGTTACCATGTCGAGGATCAACTGAATGCGATGTACCAGCCGATCGTCCAGCTGAAATCGGGTGGCTATATCGTCATCAACCCGACCGAAGCGCTTGTATCGATCGACATTAACTCGGGTCGCTCAACCAAAGAACATGGTATCGAGCAGACCGCTTTGTCGACCAACCTTGAGGCCGCGCGCGAAATCGCCCGCCAACTGCGTTTGCGCGATATGGCTGGTCTTGTCGTTATCGACTTTATCGACATGGAAAATCACGGCAACGCCCGCAAGGTTGAGCGTGCCATGAAGGAAGCGTTGAAGCACGACCGAGCGCGTATCCAGGTTGGCCGCATTTCAGGCTTCGGCCTGATGGAAATGAGCCGCCAGCGTTTGCGCACCGGTGTGCTTGAAGCATCGACCCGCGAGTGCCCGCATTGTGAAGGCACGGGGCTTGTTCGAACCGCGTCATCGTCGGCACTGTCGGCGCTGCGCTTGATCGAAGAAGAATCGGCACGCGGCAATGGCAACCAGATCGTGCTGCAAGCGAGCCAGGAAGCAACCATTTATTGCCTCAACAACAAGCGCGCGGAATTGGCGGCGATCGAAGATCGTTATCATGTGCGCGTGCTGATCGTCCCCAATGGCGAGGTCGAAGGTGCGAAGCTTGCGGTTTCAAGCTCCGGCCCGCGTCCAGAGGCACCGATTGCGCTGGCACCGGTCATCGACCTTGAAGACGATATCGACGATGTCGAAGACGAATTCGACGACATCGAAGAGGTCGAGGAAGAAGAAGCACGTCCACCTCGCCGGGAGCGTGAAGCGCGCCCGGAAGGCCGGGGCGATGGCGAAGCGGGCGAAGGTGGTGAAGGCCGTCGTCGCAAACGCCGTCGTGGCCGCCGAGGCGGCAAGGGCCGTGAGCGTGAAGGTGCACCGGAAGGTACGTCTGAAACTACTGAAGCTGCCAATAATGACAGCGAAACTGCGGTTGACGCGCCGACCGCCGAAACCAGCGAGGCCCAGCCGCGGTCGAGACGCGGACGGCGCGGTGGCAGGGATCGCGGCGATGTCGGCGATACACCCGCCGTTGCAGAAGTGGTCGAGGCCGAAGCTCCGGTCGAGGTTGCAGCGGACGAAAAGCCCAAACGCCGCAGCCGCGCCAAGCCCAAAGCTGACGAACCGGTTGTCGAGGCCGCACCTCAAGCGGAGCCAGTGAAAGCGAAAGCCAAACCGCGTGGCAAGGCAAAGGTCGAGACGGCGGAAGCGGCGCAAACGCCCTCAGAGCCCGAAGCCGCCCCTGTCAAACCCAAGGCACCCCGCCGGAAAGCCGCAGCCAAGGACACTGCCGACAGCGGCCCTGCCGCAACATCGACAGAAGGCGAAGCCAGCGATGGCGAACCCCGCAGCGGCTGGTGGCAACGCACCTTTGGTTAAGCACTGAAAGCATTAAAAAACAAACCCCGTCGGCCCATAAGCTGGCGGGGTTTGCTTAATTGAACTTCTTCATTGCGTGTTCAGCTTGAACTGGCCATTCCGGTGTTATGGTAACATCCCCGATCCGCTGCGCGCGCGCAGCTGTAGCACTCGTCATCGCCACTGCGCTATCGATCCAACCAGCCATGGCGCAATCGGTGCTACGCGATGCCGAAACCGAAGCATTTTTCGACGAAATATCCGCGCCGCTGATCAGCGCTGCCGGTCTGAATCCGAACAATGTGGATATTGTCCTGATCAACGACAAATCGATTAACGCCTTTGTCGCCGGTGGACAGACGGTCTATCTTCATAGCGGGCTGATCGATGCAGCGGTTAGCGCGAACGAGGTTCAGGGTGTCATCGCCCACGAATTGGGACATGTCGAGGGCGGGCATGTCATCCGCTTTAGCGAAGGCGTGTCAGCTGCAAGCGGGATCAGCATCGCTTCGTTGATTTTGGCAGCAGCAGCAATTGCTGCCGGTGCTGGTCAGGCCGGAATGGGCATTTTGGCTGCTGGACAACAGGCGGCGCTCGGCAAATTCCTCGCCTTTAGTCGAGCTCAAGAAGGAACTGCCGATGCCTCGGGCGCTCGTTATTTATCGAAGGCAGGCATAACCGGTAAGGGTTCGATAGGATTTTTCAAGAAATTGCAGAATTTCGAGTTCCGTTTGGGCATTCCGCAGGAAGACAGCTACGGCAGAACTCACCCGTTATCCGGCGAACGTATCTCGGTACTCGAAGATACGTATTCGGTGGACCCTGCATGGAATGCTCCGCTAAATCCGAAATGGGAAGCCGACTTCAAACGAGTGAAGGCCAAGCTTCTGGGTTATCTGGCCGATCCCAATGCCACGCTGCGCGATTATCCCGAAAGCGACAAGAGCGTCGCTGGCCAATATGCCCGCGCTTACGCCTGGCATAAGGCGGCTTATCCACAAAAGGCGTTAGCCGAAGCCGCCTCGCTCGTCAAATCGGCGCCTGACGATCCTTATTTCCTTGAACTCCACGGCCAGATATT
>JBKJLZ010000159.1:0-3371 GCA_046596705.1 Sphingorhabdus sp.
CCACCGTCGAGGACGAAGTCCCGCAAGCGCTAGAACCTGTTGCCGCCCCAGTTACCAAGGGGATTGAGCCCGAAAAACCGATAGAAATCCATGCCTTATCGCCTCATGTGACCACGGCATCACCCGCTGTCCGTGCTCGTGCCAAGGATCTGGGGGTCGACTTATCTGACGTCAAGACGGCAGGTGGACATGTCCGCCATGCAGATTTGGACGCGTTTTTGAGCTATGGGGCAAGCAAAGGTTATCGCGGTTCCGGGTCTGCCAAGCGCGACGACGAAGCCATTAAAATAATCGGAATGCGCCGACGGATAGCTGACAATATGGCAGCATCGAAGCGTCACATTCCGCATTTCACCTATGTCGAAGAGATTGACGTGACTGCCATTGAGACAATGCGCGCCGATTTGAACGATAATCGGGGCACAAAGCCCAAGCTCACAATGCTGCCAATGCTGATTGTTGCCATTTGCAAAACGATTCCGCAGTTTCCTATGATAAACGCTCGGTTTGATGACGAAGCTGGCGTGGTTACGCGGCATGGTTCGGTGCATTTGGGAATGGCGACGCAAACCGATGCGGGCTTGATGGTTCCAGTCATTCGTGATGCGCAGGACCGCAATATTTGGCAATTGGCTACCGAGATCGTCCGTCTAGCCGCCGCAGCGCGCGACGGGACCGCAAAAAGTGATGAGCTATCCGGTTCAACGCTTACAGTGACTTCTTTGGGGCCTTTGGGTGGTATTGCCACCACACCGGTCATAAACCGCCCTGAAGTGGCGATAATCGGCCCTAACAAAATCGTTGAACGACCAATGTTTGTTGGCGATTCAATCGAAGCGCGAAAGTTGATGAACCTGTCGATCAGTTGCGATCACCGGGTTGTCGATGGATGGGACGCCGCAAGCTACGTGCAGGCGCTCAAAAAACTGATAGAGACGCCGGTGTTGCTGTTTGCGGATTAGCGCCTGCGCCGAAGAAAACATAGGTTTGAATAAGTGAAACTTTGTGCTCCTGCGAAAGCAGGCGCGCTGGATGAGGCGTGCAATGCTGACAACGATCCTGCGTTCGCAAGAGCACCGCAACTAGAAATTGAAACCGGCGAGGCTTTCCTGGTCGAATTTCAGCTTGAAGGTCAAGAACGGCCCGGAGCGCGTGTAGCGCGCATCTTCAAAATCGCGGTCGTCAAAACCGACGATATTGTACCCTAATGAGATATTGGCGTTCGTGAACGGCGTCATGGACAGAACCGGGCCACCCGAATAAGCGATATTCTTGCCGTTGGTGCCGATCCGGACTGTTCCAGCCCCGCCGATGTCGGCGATATCGCTCACGTCGAATTTCACGTCAGCGCCGATTACATTGCTCCAGCCTTTGACGTCGTCTTGGCCGAATTTGTCGAACGTATAACGTGTGCCCCAGAAAAATGCATATTCGCCGCGCTCGATGAAACGGCCTTCATCGTTTCCGATTGGCGTGTAATTGACTGACAGGCTGTTAATGACCCTGCGCGACTTGGCGTCGCCGTCGATAGTTAGCGGGGCGCCCCCGATCGGCCCGGCTTCGCCAGCGACCGCACCCCGCACCGCATCGTAGCGGAACTCTGATTTGTTCAGAAGGGACCACTGGCTGTCGGCTGGGCGGTGAGCCCAGCTGATCTCGGCCTGCGTGGTTGTTGTAGTGGCTCCGCCCAACTCCTTCGCGCGGAACCAGCTCAGTAGGCCACCTACAGCCCGGCCTTCGCCGATCTGGCGCAAGATAGCGGTGGTGACTCCGTAACGGTTGGTTGTTTGGCCGTCGCGATATTCTGCACGGCCCGTCCAGCTCCAGCGCTCGCTTCGGTAAGTGCCACCAGCAGTCACCGCTGTAAAGTCCTCGGTCAGGCTGCCATCGCTTCCTAGAAAGCCGCCAGAGGCTACTGGCTGAAGCGGATTGACTACATCGGCTCGGCTGAACCCGCCCAGAGTCTTGTTGCCATCAAGTGTAAAATCTACCGACCATTTGTCGCTGATCTTGAAGGATTGTGCCAGGCCGTAGGCCGCAAAGGTTCGTGGGCCGTATTCGGTAATCTCCTGCTGGTTAGCGCTGGCGATGATGCGACCACCCGCCCATGGGGCCAAATCGAAGCCAATCCGCGCTGTACGAGCGTCGATATTCTCGCCCTTGGCGATTTCATAAGAACCGACCAACGCGATGTCCGATTTGATCTGGTAACGCGCGCCAATGCTATGGCGGGCAGGGAAATCGATACTTTCGTCCTGATCGTTCAATGCGAATTCGGTTTGCGCCGACAGTTCAAGCTTATCGTTGAATAGCCTTTGCGATCCCGACAGCTTCGCAAGCGTTGATTTGTTCGTGGTTCCGTCTGCCAGCTTGTCATCAGCATGGGCTAGCCCAGCACGTACCGTAGTGCCGCCGTCACGATATTCGACCTCGGCAGACGCTAAGCGCCGACGTGTGTCATTACCCAGAAACTCTTCCTGATATCCAAGGGCCGAGATCGAGAGCTTTTCATTCAAGCGATAGCGGCCATCGACACCGAATTTGCGCGTGCCTATTTCTGACCTGTTAGTCTGGCCCACGCCAAAGCCCCTCTGTTGTTCGCGGACATAGGCGAGCACGTCGAACTTTTCATCATGATGCTCGGCCTCGACTAGCCAAGCGGTGGCACCGCCTGCGCTGCTGGCGGAACTTGCGGCTTTGGCTTCGCCAGTCGAACCGGCGAATTCAGCACGGATTTCAGTGCCGCTCCCGGGCCGATAAATGACGTCAGCGCCCACAAGGTCGGTCTTGCTTTGGTCGGTCTCGTCATGGATCGCAGTCGCACCGATTTGCAGTTTTGCATCGGGGCTGGTCCAGCGCACGCGGCCACCGGCATTGGCGACGCGCTGGCCGATGCCGGCTACTTCATATTCTGCAATGATAAACTGCGGATCAAGGCCGCTTGATCGCGACAGGATTGGCTCGCGGAAACGCAAGGTCCCGGCAAGATAATCTATATCGTAGTCGATATGGCGTATTAGCGACTTGTTTTCGACTATGCGGTCGGAACGCAGACGGTCTCGAGTCTCCAGCGTGATCCGTTCGCTATTGGCAAGGATCTCGCGTGCGGCGAGCGCATAGGGGCCAGAAAGGCCATTGCCCTGGATTTCATCACGCCGATAGCGGTAGGGCGTGTCCGAGCCGAACGCCGTGGCCTGAATCTCGTCATTCCGATATTCGGCTTTCACGCCGTTGAACGAGCGCTGGTATCGCGCCAGAACTGGCTCGTCGATACCCGTCTGGTAGTCACCGAACAGCGCATAGAATTGCGGGCGTTCGAGTTTCAAATACAAGCGGCGTATCGACGCTGCGTCATAACGCTGCTCGGCGCG
>JBKJLZ010000022.1:0-6524 GCA_046596705.1 Sphingorhabdus sp.
TTGCCGCCAAAAACCGAGAGCATGGGCGCTTGCCCTTTGTCGTCCACATCGACATCGAAATGATATCCGCGCGATGCAGTTTCGGGTTTACCCGATCCGTCATCGACAAGCGGCCTGACCCCGGCATAACTATAAATGACGTCGGCGGGGGTCAGTTTCTGTTTGAAATAGGCGCTCGCAGCCTCACACAAATATGCAATTTCTTCCGGAGTAGCGCTGACATTTTCGAGCGAGCCTTCATGATCGGCGTCGGTCGTACCAATTAGTGTGAAGTCGTCTTCATAGGGAATTGCAAAGAAAATGCGGCCATCTGCGTTCTGGCAGAAATAGGCTTGCGAAGTGTCGAACATGCTGGCGACGACGATATGCGAGCCACGCACCAGCCTTATGCGTTCGTTGGTATCGCGGTTATGTCCGACGGTGCGGTCGAGCAGATCAAGGACCGCGGGACCAGCGGCATTAGCAATTGCTCGGGCGACGATTGACGGCCGATCATTGATGCTGATATTCCAGATACCATCGCGGCGTTCGAGCTTTGTTACTTCGGCGCAAGTGCGGATTTCCGCGCTATGCGCTGCAGCATCGAGCGCATTCAACACAACCAGCCGCGCATCATCGACCCAACAATCCGAATATTCAAAGCCATTGGCAAACTCGGGCAGAAGCGGCGCACCTGCCGGTTCTTTGGCCAAATTGACGCTTCGGGTTGCGGGCAGTCGCTTCCGTCCGCCGATATGGTCGTAAAGAAACAGCCCCAACCTCACCAACCATCGCGGGCGGATGCCCTTCTGGTGCGGCAACACAAAACGCATTGGCCAGATGATGTGCGGTGCAATCGCCCAAAGCCGCTCGCGCTCCATCAGAGATTCGCGGACTAGCTTGAATTCATAATGCTCCAGATAGCGAAGGCCGCCGTGGATCAGCTTGGTCGACGCCGACGATGTGCCGCGCGCCAGATCGCCGCGTTCGAGCAGAATTACTTTTGCTCCGCGCAACGCGGCATCCCGCGCGATCCCAGCGCCATTGATTCCCCCACCAATCACCGCGAGGTCGTAAATATCATCCGTCACAGAAAACCCCAAGCGAAGGCGCAGGCCAGAACGAACGCGGTAAGTGTTGCCAGCATTACTGGCAACAGTGCCTGCCAGCCCTGACTAAGCAGCAAGTCCAGTCGTGACCGCATGGCTGTGGCGGTCACTGCAAACAGCAACATTGCTTTAGACATGATCAGCCCATATTCGCGTACCCATTCGGGTGCCTCGATCAGCGAATTTACAGCTACCACTGCAAAGAATGCCAGGATGAACCAAGGCAGCTTAAGCTTTGCGGCAAGGCTTCGTTTCGAACCGTCGACGCTACCGATCGCCAATCCGATCAGCGCGACTGCCGGGGCAAGTAGCGCTACACGCGATAGTTTAACGATCGTCGCTACTTCGCCTGCTTCCTGCGAAAAACTGTAACCGCCACCCAGCGACTGGGCGACATCGTGCACTGCTGCGCCCATCAGAAAACCGGCTTGCTGGTCAGTGAATTCAAGATAATCGGCAATTATCGGGTAAAACGACATGGCTATGGCGCTGGCCAGCGAAACCCCAACCAAGGTCAATGTAAATTGTGACTGGCTAAGGCGCTCGCGCCCGATCAGAGCATAAATGGCAAGCGCTGCCGACGCGCCGCAAATGGCTGTTGCGCCTCCCGCCAGCCAGCCAGTAAGGTTGCTCTGGCCGCCGACCCGCGCGCCGAATAGTCCCGCGCCGACCACTAGCGCCATTATGAAGATCAAACCGATGAAGGCCAGTGCCCCCAGACTGCCGATCTGCATCGCGGTCACCTGTGTTCCAAGCAGCACAATGCCCCATCGCAAACAACTGGTTCCGCAAAAATCGAGACCGGGGTGCACCTTTCGTTCGGCAGACACAAAGTTCAACGCAAGCCCGATGAGCAATCCGGCGAGGATGACGGGCATCGCATAATGTTCGGAAAACCAGGTGGCTGCGGCGGATGCGATCCCGACAACGATCAGCCCTGGAAACAGCGCGCGCACCGCCATGCGTCGTTTAGGCGTCGCCATATCTTCCGCGAGATAGGTCTCGCCATATAGGTCGGCGATGTAATTCGCGTTTATGTCTTGCGGTGTCATACGGCCTTCTATAGCTTTCCCCGAAATCGATGCCAGAATAAAGCGGGGCCTTCGGTAGACCAAGGGAGACTGAGATGCGCAAGGGCAAAATGAAATGAAGCCGATCACGCCCGCGCTGCGTTGGACCCTGTTCGGCCTGCTTTGCGTCGCTGGCATTTTCAACGCGATGGACCGGCCTGTTATCGCGATCCTCAAGCCCGACATGTCTGCCGATCTGGGCTGGAGCGATAGCGACTTCGCCAACCTTGCGTTCGTAACCCAGATAGCGGCGGCGCTGTCTTTTCTGTTCACCGGATGGCTGGTCGACCGTCTTGGCGTGATGCGTTCAATGATCGCGGGTGTGACAACCTGGAGCCTCGCCGCGATGGCGCATGGCTGGGCGCTTTTGGGCTGGCATGTCGTAGCGGCGCGAGTCGGCCTGGGCGCGACCGAGGCCGTGCAGACGCCTCTGACGATCAAGACTGTCGCCACGCTGTTCCCGCCCGACAAACGCTCCTTTGCGTTTGGTGTGGGTACCGCCATCGCTGGGCTTGGCACAATTTCGATGCCATTTTTCATTCCGGTGATTGCCGCAATCTGGGGATGGCGCGGTGCTTTGATTTTCGGCGGGATCGGCGGTTTCATCACGCTGGCACTTTGGCTTTGGTTTGCGCGCGGAGTCCGGTTCGATGACAGGCCTGTCTTGAGCAACTCTGAAGGGTCAGAAGATGCACAGCGCGACTTTTCAGACGATGGTGCGCCTTATGGGCCGATCCTTAAAGAACGGCGGACTTGGGCAATTGTTATAGCCAAGGCACTTTCCGACGCGACGTGGTGGCTGATCAATTTTTGGCTGCCCGATTTCTATCGCAAGGAGTTCGGTTTGACGACAAGCGAACTCGCGGTGCCGCTTGCCATTGCATTTTTCGGGTCAGGCGCGGGCGCACTTTTCGCCGGCTGGCTATCGACTCGCTTGTTGGAGAAGGGATGGAGCGTCAACCGCGTGCGCAAAAGCGTTATGCTCGGATCGGCTCTTATCGTCTTGCCCTTGCCATTCGTGCTCGCGCTCAATTCTTTTTGGCCGGTCGCAATCATGATGGGCGTGGTGATGGCAGGACATCAGGGCTTTTCGCTATCCATCTTTTCGACAATCACCGATGTCGTGCCGCGCGCCAAGGTCGGGCGGGTAACCGCGTTCGGCGCATTCATGGGCAATATAGGCGGCGCGCTGATTCAGCTGGTGACTGGCGCCGTGCTGGCGGCTGGGCTTGGCTTTACGCCGTTGTTCATCTTTGCCGCCACATCCTATTTGCTCGCGCTCGGTTGGTTCCACCTGCTGCTGCCAAATATCCGCCGCGCCGAGGCCTAGCCTGCAATGATCTAGCTAGGCTTGGCCAGTCCTTCAGCCTCGACCATAGCTTGCAATTCGCCTGCTTCGTACATCTCCATCATGATGTCACTGCCGCCAAGAAACTCGCCCTTTACATAAAGCTGCGGAATGGTTGGCCAGTCGGAGTAGTCCTTGATCCCGGCCCGAATTTCCATGTCTTGCAACACGTCGACGCTTTCATAAACGACACCGAGATGGTCGAGAATGGCAATCGCCTTGCTCGAAAAGCCGCATTGCGGGAACAAAGGGGTCCCCTTCATGAACAGCACTACGTCGTTACCCTTTACGATCTCTTCGATCCGTTCGTTCGCACTCATTATAGTTACTCCTTAATCAGGGGTGGCAGTGGTCAGTTGCAACGCGTGAAGCACTCCGCCCATCCGTCCTCCCAAGGCGTCATAGACAGCCTTATGTTGTTTGACCCGGGGGATTCCCCGAAAACTCTCGCTTACGACGCGCGCTGCATAATGGTTGCCGTCGCCCGCCAAGTCGGTGATTTCGACCAAAGCATCGGGCAGGGCTGCTTTAATCATGTCCTCGATTTCAGCCGCTGCCATCGCCATCAGGCTGGCTCGATAAACTGGCGGCGTGCCTCGGTCATTTTCTCGTCGAGCGCGGCGCGGATCATCGAGTCGTCGACTTCCACCCCGGCAGATGTCAGGTCACCCATCAGTTTGCGCACAACGTCTTCGTCCCCCGCTTCCTCAAAGTCGGCCTGGATAACGGCGGTCGCGTAGGCCGTCGTTTCTTCTGGCGTTAACCCCATTTTTTCTGCAGCCCAATGCCCAAGCAATTTGTTGCGCCGAGCAGTAATTTTAAAATGCAGATCGGCGTCATGGGCGAACTTGTTTTCAAATGCGTTTTCACGGTTGTCGAAAGTGGTCATGTCAGTCCCCGAAATGTATAAGCTTAAGGTAGTCGCTTCGCGCGCTTGAAACAAGGCGCGGGCAAAGTTCAGATGTGCACGACCAGTTTGCCTACCGCTGCCCGGTCACCCAGTCGTGCGATCGCATCTCCGGCTCGATCAAGCGGAAATATTTCCGAAATCCGCGGTTTGATTTTCCCCTGTGCATACAGATCGAACAGTTCGGCGATGTTGGCATGGTTGGTTTCCGGGTCGCGGGCCGCGAATGCTCCCCAAAATACACCGCATACATCACAGCTTTTAAGCAATGTCAGGTTAAGAGGTAATTTCGCGATCCCTGCCGGGAATCCGACAACTAAGAATTTTCCCTCCCAAGCAATCGCGCGAACGGCTGGTTCGCTGTAGTCTCCACCGACGGTGTCATAAACGATGTCGAACCCGTTTTTGCCGGCCGCTGCCTTGAACATTTCCGCAACCGCTTTCGATTGGTCCTTGTCGAAAGGCTGATGCGGATAGACGACGACTTCGTCGGCCCCCGCCTCGCGGGCGATCTCGGCCTTGGCCTCGCTCGATACGCCCGCAACGACGCGGCCGCCATAAGCTTTGGCCAACTCAATCGCCGAAATGCCAATTCCGCCAGCACCGCCCAATACGAGGACATTGTCGCCAGACTTCATATGACCGCGATTCTTCAGCGCATGGATCGACGTGCCATAGGTCAGCAACAAAGCCGAGCCGTCATCGAACGACATAGCTTCGGGCAGTTTGAATACGTTGAATGCCATGACCGCCACTTTCTCGGTCAAACCACCATTGCCACATAGGCCAATCACGCGGTCCCCTATGGCAAAACCGGTCACGCCTTCGCCGACAGCTTCGATTATGCCGGCGACCTCGCCGCCCGGCGCAAATGGACGAGCTGGTTTGAACTGATAAAGATCGACTATCATCAGCGTATCGGGAAAATTAATCGAGCAAGCCTTGACCGCGACCACCACCTGGCCAGGGCCAGCGACGGGCTCAGGAAGTTCGCCCATCGTCAGCGTTTCGGGGCCACCAGTAACGGTGGATAATAATGCGCGCATTTTACTCTCCTTCTGCTGCTGCCGGAACCAGCCAAGGTTGTTCCGCTGCGATTCTTTTTTCGTGCGCCGTTATCGCATCGCCGCTGGCCAAAGTAAGGCCGATTTCATCAACTCCGTTAAGCAGGCAATGCTTGCGAAAAGGGTCGATCTCAAAGGTAAAGCGGTCCTGAAACGGCGTTGTTACGGTCTGCGTTTCAAGATCGACATGGATCGGGTCGGTTTTCGCCACCTCGATCAAACGGTCGATAGCCGCCTGCGGCAATTCAATTGCCAGCAACCCGTTTTTGAATGCATTACCCGAAAATATGTCGGAAAAGCTCGGCGCGATGACCGCCGTTAGCCCCAAATCGGCCATTGCCCACGCGGCATGCTCGCGGCTCGACCCGCAGCCAAAATTGTCGCCTGCAATCAATATCGGCGCATCTGCATATTCGGGATTGTCGAACACATTGCCGGGCTCTGCACGCAAGGTCTCGAACGCGCCCTTGCCAAGCCCATTGCGGCTAATCGTTTTTAGCCATTTCGCCGGGATGATGATATCGGTATCAATATTTTTCAGACCGAGCGGATAAGCTCGGCCCTCAACCTGGCTGATGCGCTGCATCCCGCCTTAGTCCGTTTCACTTTTCGGCGTTGTCTGGCTCATCGGCACAACTTCCGGCTCGGGCGACAGTGGCTCAAGCTTGCCATCTTTGCGCGTCAGGCTCCTTCTCCCCGCATAAAGCAACGCCGCAACCAACGCTGCCGAGCCAACCGCAGCACCAACCTTCGCCCCCGTCGACCAGTCGTCATCTTTACCGGGTTTGTCTTTTTTCTCGGTCATCTGCTTATATCCTGTGCTGGGTCTGCCTTAGCTTTCGCCATTGCGTGAAGTAAAGAGGTTAAGCCTCATTTACGAAAGGCGTTCCCGATCTGCCGCCAAATTGAAGGCTTCTGTTTGGCAGGCAGCACTTGTCCGGTCGTATCGAGCAAATATTTTGCCAGCAATAAAGCCTGATTATGCGTCATCAGGAAGTGATGGCTGTCGACGCGCTTTTCGTCCAGCGCTTGCTTTGAATGCGCACT
>JBKJLZ010000030.1:0-7914 GCA_046596705.1 Sphingorhabdus sp.
TGGACGAAGTTGAACGGCGGGTCGTTGCTGAGGGCTACGAGCCATACAGCCATGATGACTATGAGCCTGGAAAGCGCTTCTACTTTTTCGATCATGACGGCATTGAATATGAAATAATCAGCTATGCTTAAGCGCGTTTTCAGTTGGCTATTTTCGCGCTATTTTAATTGGTGCTCGGTCGGCCTGATCGAAAATTCAGGTTTTCGGACGGAAACGACTCATTCTTCCAGCGAGTAATCCGGCAGCGAATGAAAGGCGGCTCGCAAGGCCTCGCTCCAGCTTTCTGAAATACTCTCGAAATAGGGGTCGTCAGATGTTATACGGCGTTCGTGAAACGGAGCAAATTCATCGGTTTTGTAAAGCATCAGGTCGAGCGGCAGGCCGACTGACAAATTGGCTTTCAGCGTTGAGTCGAACGATACCATCAGCAACTTGACGATGTCGGCGAATTCCATGTGCGCCTCGAACCCACGCACCAAGATTGGTCGGCCATATTTTGTCTCGCCGATCTGGAAGAAAGGAGTGTCGGCACTGGCTTCGATAAAATTGCCTTCGGGATAAATCATGTAAAGCCGTGGCGCCATTCCTTTGATCTGGCCGCCGAGTATCATCGAGGCGTTGAATGAAGGCGACGCAGCAGTCGCGCCAGTCATCGCCCGGGCCAATATCGTTTCCCGCAACAACAAGCCGACATGGCTGGCAACCTCGAACATGGTCGGGGCATCCATAATAGCTGGTTTTCGCTGGTCGGGCGCTTTGCTGCGTTCTTCGAGCCGAGCAATGACTGCTTGCGTCGTCGCCAGGTTGCCAGCGGTCAGCACCGTGATGAAGCGCTCACCCGGCACTTCCCAATGGAACATCTTGCGGAAGGTGGAGACATTATCGACACCTGAATTGGTGCGGCTGTCGGACATGAAGGCCAAGCCCTTGTCCAGCATCATCCCCACACAATATGTCATGCTCGTCGCAGTCCCCCGACCGGTTATTCGTTTCTGCTTACTGCTCGACCCGCAAACTGACAACCATGCTTTCGTCAGATGCACCGAAAGAAAGCCCAGTGATCGGTGCCGCATCGCGGTAATCGAAGCCGGTGGCGACTCGAATGTAGCGTTGGTCGGGGCTTATCCCGTTTGAAATGTCGAAGCCGACCCAACCCAGCGGTTCGATATGCGCTTCCACCCACGCATGGCTCGCACTTTGGTCGACAATGCCGTCCATCAGAAGATATCCCGAGACATAGCGGGCAGGGACACCGATATGTCTCGCGGCGGCCAAGAATATATGTGCATGGTCCTGACATACGCCTTTGCCAATTCCCAGCGCCTGTTCAGCCGTGCTGCTCGACGAAGTATGGCCATCTTTATAAGGCAAATGGTCGCGGATCATGTCGGACAGCGTGTGTAATCCGCCAAGCGGGCTCGCCGCATCTATTTTGAACGACCCAAGCATTCTGGCGACGGCCTTGCCAGCAGTGGTCAATTTGGTTGGCTTCAAGAAGCACCACAAAGGGATATTGCCCCGGTGTTTGCCGATTATACCGTCGCTGTTTTCGGTGGCAACTGTGCCACTGCACCGGATCGACACTTCGGTTCGGCCGCTGTCTACCGATACCAAAGCAACATGGTTCAAATGCGCGTCTTCGCATGCAGATTCGATTTTACCGCCGTCGATGTCCAAGGACCAATCGACCACCGTTTGACCGGCATTGTCCTTTGGCCGAAGCTTCAAGCGTTGCAGCGCATAGCTAACAGGCCGGTCGAACCGGTAATGCGTATTATGCGATATCAGGAGCCGTGCGGTGGTCATGCGGTAAACCGGTAATCCTGTTCGACAAGCGCGCCGATAGTTCGATTTGTTCCAAGGAATTCAACGAGAAACTCATGTAATCCGTCTTCGAATATCTTGCCCGCATCGGTGTTCGCTAACCGCAAACAGAGCGCCTCTGTTGCGTCGAGCGCTGCTGAACGAACACCATAGTCGTTTGACAGATAACGCAGATTGTCGAGCAGCTTTGAGTAAGCAAAGGCCAGGCTTCGCGGGAACCGATGGTCGAAAATCAAAAACTGAGTGATGCCGAGCGCTGTAGTTCGGCCAGGGTAAAGCCAGCGATAAACGCTATAGGCAGAGGTCGAGCGCAATATCGCCTCCCACTGCACATTGTCGAGCGATGAGCCGACAAAAGACACCGAAGGAAGCAATACATAATATTTGACGTCAAGCAGCCGCGCAGTGTTGTCGGCGCGTTCGATGAAGTTGCCGATCCGCGCAAAATTATAGCCGTCGTTTCGCAGCATTGTGCTCTGCATCGCGCCGCGCACCATGGCGCTGTTGCGTTTTATCATCTCCAACACATTGGGCAACTCGGCTTCACGCACTGGGCGCTTTAGCGCATCGTTGACGTTGATCCAGCTTTCGTTGACCGCCTCCCACACCTCGCGCGTGAGAGCAGTGCGGGTCGAGCGGGCGTTATGTCTGGCATGGTCGATAACCCCGCGCAAACTGGCATCATTGCCCTTTTCGCGCAGCAGGAAGTTCACCACATGACCCGATTCATATTCACCGTGCCGTGCTACATAGGCAGCGTCCATGCCCAATGCTTTTACGATAGAGCGCCACTCATTCGCGCTACCCGCACCGCGCGTTAAAGTGAATCGGTGGCCGGTTTCCACCAGCCGAGCGATATTCTCCGCTCGCTCGAGATAGCGGAACAACCAATATATGCCGCCTGCGGTTTTACCGAGCATCAGTCATCTTCCAGCACCCAGCTGTCCTTTGTACCACCACCCTGGCTCGAATTGACGACCAGCGAACCGGGCTTCAGTGCCACCCGTGTCAAGCCGCCAGGAGTGATCTCTATGCTGTTGGGTGACACCAGTACAAAAGGTCGCAAGTCGACATGGCGCGGTGACAGGCCAGCGTTGGCGAAAATTGGAATTGTCGAAAGTGCCAGCGTCGGCTGCGCGATATAGTTGGCAGGTTTTGCTTTCAGCTTGGCCGTAAAATCGGCCAGTTCGCGCCGATTTGCGGCAGGCCCAACCAGCATTCCATAACCGCCCGAGCCGTGAACTTCTTTAACAACAAGTTCAGCCAAATTGTCGAGAACATAAGCCAGAGCATCTGGTTCGGAACATCGCCATGTCGGCACATTGGGGAGAATTGGCCGCTCGCCGGTATAGAATTCGACAATGTCGGGCATATAGCTGTAAATCGCTTTGTCATCGGCGATACCGGTACCTGGTGCGTTGGCGATAGTGATCTGGCCTGCACGATAAAGATCAAACACGCCCGGAATGCCAAGCCTGGATTCGGGTTTGAAAATCAGCGGGTCGAGATAGTCATCATCGATCCGGCGGTACAGCACGTCAATTGGTCTATAACCGCGCGTCGTCCGCATCGCGACCCTACCATCGACAATGCGGATATCATGGCCTTCAACCAGATCGGCTCCCATCTGGTCGGCCAGAAAGGCGTGTTCGTAATAAGCGCTGTTATGAATGCCTGGCGTCAGCACAGCAACCACCGGATCGCCTTTACACGCTGGCGGGGCAACGCGGTTCAACGATTGGCGCAGGTTTTTGGGATAATCGCTGACATTGCGAACTCGAATCGTGCTGAACAATTCCGGAAACATGTTCATCATCGTTTCGCGATTTTCGAGCATGTAGGATACGCCTGACGGAGTGCGGGCATTATCCTCAAGTACAAAAAACTCTTCCGGCCCGGTGCGCACCAGATCGACACCGACAACGTGCGTATAAACTCCGCCCGGTGGCAGGAAACCGATCATCTGGCTCAGAAATGCAGAGTTATTCTGCAGCAGGCTTATCGGCAACCTTCCGGCGCGGACGATTTCCTGCCGGTGGTAGATGTCCTGCAGAAACGCATTGATCGCGCGCACACGTTGCTCGATACCGCGAGTGACTTTGGTCCATTCACGTGCAGACACAATGCGTGGAATTATGTCGAACGGGATCAGCCGTTCCTCAGCCTCGTCGTCGCCATAGACAGCAAATGTTATGCCGGTGCGCCGAAAAAACTGCTCGGCCTCGCGCGCTTTGCCGCGCAATTGTTTGCTATCTTGATTGCAGAACCACTCATAATAAGCGGCATATGCTGAACGCGTAGCACCGTCCTCTTGCAGCATTTCATCAAAGCAGGGCGGTTTGACTGGCATTGCAAGCGAGATTGCACAAATGATATGCGGATAACAAGCAACTTCGCACCTGCACAATTTATGAGCAGGCCAGGCAAACTAGAAGTCTATTGCAATGCCTTTCAACTCCCAATCCCCATAGCGGACTGGATCAGGGCGTTCGGGGTCTGGCTCGGCACCGCGCACCATCGGCTCGGGTGCAGGTACGGGCGGGCTTTTCGACAAATGCGACGGCGCTTTGACGTGAGGGGGGCGTTTACCCATGGTGACGGCTCCTTTCATATTTGTTTGTTATCATACTCAGGAAATATAGTCACGGATCGTTGCCCGCCAGTGAGTCAGTGACTTTGCGGTACAGCCAGCCTAACGCCCGTCCATGAATGACGAAATTTCAGGTCTCCCCACTCGCCGCGCTGCGCTGCGTTTGCTCGATGCGGTGATGCGGATGGGCACACCCATGGATCAGGCGACCGCGAACGCCACCAAGGGTCTCTCGCCGCCCGACCGTGCACTGGCGATCGCGATCGCGCAGGAAACCTTGCGCTGGTCAGTTGACCTCGACGTCCTGATCGACAGCAAAACGAAGCAGCCGTTGCCCGATGATGCCAAGGCACGGGCTGTCCTGCGGCTGGCGCTGGCGCAGATATTGCGACTGGGAACACCGCCGCATGCTGTGATTGCGACTGCGTTGCCGCTGGTTGACAAAGGGCCAAGACGGTTGGTGCACGGGGTGCTCGGTTCGCTGTTACGCGCCGAGGTAGCCTTACCCGAAATGCCCTCTTTGCCCGATGCGGTGGCGATGCGGTGGCAACCGGCTTGGGGTGATGCGATGTTGGCAGGAGCGCAATGCGCGCTGGCCGAACCGCCACCGTTGGATCTTGCATTGCGCGATCCCGGCTCCACCGGTGAGTGGGCCGAGCGCTTGAACGGCGTTAGTTTGATGCCCGGCCATATCCGGTTGCCACGCGGCACGGCAGTCGAGGAACTTGACGGCTATGATGAAGGTGCGTGGTGGGTGCAGGATCTCGCGGCTAGCCTTCCGGCGCGTTTGCTCGGGGCAGGCACCGGAAAGCGCGCGCTTGACCTATGCGCTGCACCTGGTGGCAAGACGATGCAGCTCTCTGCCGCTGGTTATACTGTAACGGCGCTCGACAATTCGGCGCGCCGGATGGATCGGCTGATGGCCAATCTGGAACGAACGCAGTTGAATGCCGAGCGGGTTACCGCCGATATCATGGATTGGGAGCCGTCCATGCCTTATGACGCTATTTTGCTCGATGCGCCGTGCAGCGCGACCGGAACAATGCGCCGACATCCCGATGTGTTGCAACGTATCGATTTAAAGGCGATCAACAATCTGGCGGCTATCCAGAGCGCAATGCTTGACCGGGCGGCAGCTTGGTTAAAACCTGGAGGGCTGCTGGTATTCGCAACCTGCTCGCTCGAGCCGCATGAGGGTGAGGCGCAGGCCGAGGCTTTTCTGGCGCGGCATTCCGATTATTCGACGCGAGCCGCGACCGACGACGAACTGCCCACGGGGATCAAGGCCAACCCGCAAGGCCATATCCGCACAATGCCGCCAATGCTGGCAGACGAGGGCGGATTGGACGGATTTTTCGTGGCGAGGTTTGTTCGTGCTGGCTAATGTCATCCGATGATTGCGCCAACCCTTACGACCGAACGGCTGCTGATCACTGCGATGACGCTTGACCATTGGGAGGAATATGCCGCTGCGTGGGCCGACCCGAGACTGACTGAATTTATCGGTGGAGAACCGCGAAACCGAAATACCAGCTGGGGCAAGTTTGTTCAAGGCATCGGCCTCTGGTCGCTGTTTGGGTACGGTTACTGGTCATTCATTGATCGCACGAGTGGCAAGTTCCTCGGCAACGGCGGTCTGGCGCAGTTCGAGCGAGGGATTCCCGAATTGAACGGCACTCCCGAAGCTGGTTGGGTCTTTGCCCCTGCTTCTTGGGGCAGGGGTTATGCAACCGAGGCAATGACTGCGATACTGGACTGGGCTGATGCGGCGAAGCTCGGCGAAATCCGCTGCATCATCGACCCCGGCAACGCCGCGTCGCATAATGTTGCGGCCAAGCTCGGCTTTGCAAAATTTGCCGAATCGCACGATGTCATCGGTGAACTGTTCATTTATAGCCGTAAGCCGCAGCTACCTTCACGATAAGCTGTGTATAACGCCGCCCGCTGACTTGCCCGTGCCGGTTCTCGGGGCTAAGCGCTTTATATGTCCGGCACCGTCCGCATAGCACCCTCCATCCTGTCGGCCGACTTCGCCCGACTGGGGGAAGAAGTGCGAGCAATCGATGCTGCCGGTTGTGATTGGATCCATGTCGATGTGATGGACGGCCATTTCGTACCGAACATCACCATCGGCCCCGCGATCGTAAAAGCGCTGCGGCCCCATAGCGCAAAGACGTTCGACGTCCATCTGATGATCTCCCCTGTCGACCAATATGTGAAGGATTTTGCCGACGCGGGTGCCGACATTATTTCTTTTCATCCAGAGGCAGGCCCGCATCCGCATCGAACGGTTCAACTTATCAAGTCGCTCGGCAAGCAGGCGGGTATCGTGCTGAATCCGGCGACGCCTGCAAAAATGCTCGATTATTTGATCGAAGAAATCGATCTGGTATTGGTGATGAGCGTCAACCCCGGTTTCGGTGGGCAGAGCTTTATTTCAAGCCAACTCCGCAAGATCGAGGCAATCCGCAAAATGATCGAAAAAACCGGCAAGGATATCCGGCTTGAAGTCGATGGCGGCATCACTGTGGAAACCGCCCCGCTTGCGATTTTGGCAGGCGCTGACACTTTGGTTGCAGGTACTGCGACGTTCAAAGGCGGGCCTGATGCTTATGCCACGAATATCCAGGCGTTGAGGGGTGGATGAGCGGTGACAGTTCAGGCCAAAGTGACGGTCGGCAAGCAGCGTTGATCGTAAGGCCCAAAGGGGCCGGGCAGAATTTGATCGAGCGATTGTCGCTCCAATTTTACAAACTGACATGGCGAACACCGCTGCATAAAGGGCGGTTGAGCGGAAAAGTGCCACTGCGGCTGCTGGCGGTGCCACAAGATCCGCTTGCGGGCGATTGTGCACGCGGTCAGGCACTGCGCATCGGCAAGTTCCATTATCACGGGTTTGAGCAAGTGATTGCCGGACTGGATTACGCGCGCCTCACGCTGCCACCTGCGATGACCGACTATATTCATCGTTTCGACTGGTTGCGCGATCTGGGCGCGGCGACCAACCGGGTAGAAGGCGCGCCTGTGGCAGCCGCAATTGCCGATAGCTGGTTGATCGCTAATGGCATGAAAACACGCGAGCCAGCGTGGCGCGTCGACAACACCGCATGGCGCTTGGTCAATATGGCATCTGGATCGCCGTTATTGCTGTCGAGCACCGATCCCGTTTACCGTTCGCGCGTTATCAACCACTTCGCCCGCGCCGCTCGACATCTCGACCAATCTGCACCGCGCGCCGCCACCCATTTCGCCAAAGCGCTAGGCTGGGCTGGTGTGGTCGCCGCGTCGTTATTGCTACCCGATGGTAAGGCGCGCCGTGCCGTCGGCGAGAATGGCTTGGCCGAGGCACTAAATCTTGCGGTCTTTCCCGATGGCGGCGTCGTGTCGCGATCGCCGTTGCAGCTTATGGAACTGATCGGACTGTTGAGCGCGCTGAAGCAATGTTATGTCGCGCGTGACAAGCTGGTGCCTGAATTCTTGCTCGACGCGCTGGGTCGTGC
>JBKJLZ010000306.1:0-5319 GCA_046596705.1 Sphingorhabdus sp.
GAACGGCGTGTGACGACCGCCTTCATCCTTCGACAACACATAGATTTCTGCCGAAAACTCGGTGTGCGGCGTAACCGAACCGGGCTTGCAGAGAACCTGACCACGCTCGACTTCTTCCCGGCCAACGCCGCGAACCAGTGCGCCGATATTGTCCCCTGCACGACCTTCGTCGAGCAGCTTGCGGAACATTTCAACGCCGGTAACCGTCGTTTTCTTGGTATCCTTGATGCCGACGATTTCAACTTCTTCGCCAACCTTGACGATACCGGTTTCAACGCGGCCGGTCACAACGGTACCACGACCCGAGATCGAGAACACGTCTTCGACTGGCATCAGGAAAGGCTTGTCAATCGGACGGTCAGGCTGCGGAATGGCTTCGTCAACGGCGGCCATCAGTGCGAGGACCGAATCCTTGCCAATTGCGTCATCGCGGCCTTCGAGAGCTGCAAGCGCCGAACCACGAACGATTGGAATGTCGTCACCAGGGAAATCATACTTCGAAAGAAGTTCGCGGATTTCCATTTCAACCAGTTCGAGAATTTCTTCATCATCAACCTGATCGACCTTGTTCATGTAAACGACAAGGGCAGGAACACCAACCTGACGGGCAAGTAGGATGTGCTCGCGAGTCTGTGGCATCGGGCCGTCAGCTGCGTTCACAACCAGGATAGCGCCGTCCATCTGGGCTGCGCCGGTGATCATGTTCTTAACATAGTCGGCGTGGCCTGGGCAGTCGACGTGCGCATAGTGACGGTTGGCTGTTTCATATTCGACGTGTGCGGTCGAAATGGTGATGCCACGCTCACGCTCTTCAGGCGCCTTGTCAATGTTGGCGAAATCAACAGCAACACCGCCGAATGCGTCAGCCATAATCTTGGTGATCGCCGCAGTCAGCGTGGTTTTGCCGTGGTCGACGTGACCGATGGTTCCGATGTTGCAATGCGGCTTGTTCCGCTCAAACTTTGCTTTTGCCATTTTATCCTACCTTTTGGTTCCAATTGTTCTGTCTAAAGGAACAGTCCGCGCGCGCCATGGCGAGGCTGGCCCTCAATGTCAAGCTTTGGCTTGCCGCAATCCGCGGCTCGCTTAGGCCAGTTTCTCTTTTATTTCAGCCGCCACATTCGCTGGAACTTCATCATAATGGTTGAAGAACATCGAATAGTTTGCCCGGCCTTGAGTGAACGAACGAAGCTGGTTCACATAGCCAAACATGTTCGCAAGCGGCACCATGGCTTCGACGACCTGTGCGTTACCGCGGGTGTCAGTACCCTGGATCTGCCCACGTCGCGAGTTCATGTCACCAATCACGTCGCCCAAATATTCTTCTGGGGACACAACTTCAACCTTCATGATCGGTTCGAGCAGCTTGATACCTGCCTTTTGCGCTGCTTCACGCATACCGGCACGACCGGCGATTTCGAATGCCAAGGCCGACGAGTCGACATCGTGATAAGCGCCATCATAGAGCGTGATTTCAAAATCGATGATCGGGAAGCCGATGAGCGAACCCGATTCGGCGGTCTCGCGCATGCCCTTTTCGACTGATGGAATATATTCCTTTGGAATGTTACCGCCCTTGACTTCGTCTTTAAAGGTAACACCGGTTCCGCGCTCGCCAGGTTTAACTGTAAACTTGATACGACCGAACTGGCCCGAACCACCCGACTGCTTTTTGTGAGTGTAATCGACATCGACTTCACGCGCGAGATATTCGCGGTAAGCAACCTGCGGCGCGCCGACATTGGCCTCGACCTTGAATTCGCGGCGCATACGGTCGACGATGATGTCGAGATGAAGTTCGCCCATTCCCTTGATGATGGTTTGACCAGATTCGTGGTCGGTCGAAACGCGGAACGAAGGATCTTCGGCTGACAGGCGATTGAGGGCGATGCCCATCTTTTCCTGGTCGGCCTTGGTCTTCGGTTCAACCGACAACTCGATAACCGGGTCAGGGAATTCCATCCGCTCAAGGATGATCGGGAAACGCTCGGCGCACAAAGTGTCACCGGTTGTGGTTTCTTTCATGCCGGCGAGCGCGATGATGTCGCCTGCAAATGCCTCATCAACGTCCTTACGTTCATTGGCGTGCATTTCGAGCATACGCCCTACCTTTTCCTTCTTATCCTTCACCGAGTTCAAATACGTGCCTTTGAGCAGCGAACCCGAATAGATCCGGATGAAGGTCAGCGATCCAACAAACGGATCATTCATAACCTTGAAAGCAAGAGCCGAGAACGGTGCATCATCAGCAGCCTTCCGGCTGTCCGGTTCGAGCGTATCCATATGCACGCCTTGCACGTCTTCGATGTCGAGTGGCGAAGGCAGATAATCCACTACAGCGTCGAGCAAAGGCTGAACGCCCTTGTTCTTGAACGCAGAACCGCAGCAGACTGGAACGAACGACTGGTTTAGCGTTCCCTTGCGGATCAGTGCCTTTAGCGTCGCGACGTCAGGCTCATTGCCGTTGAGATACGCTTCCATCGCCTCATCGTCCTGCTCGACGGCAAGTTCGATCAATTCGCTGCGATATTTCGCAGCTTCTGCGGCGAGATCAGCGGGAATTTCTTCATAAAAGAATTCCGCGCCCAGCGCTTCGTCCTTCCAGATGATCGCACGATTTTCGACCAAGTCGACCAAACCCTTAAGGTCAGCTTCGATACCGATCGGAATGTACAAGACAGCCGGACGAGCGCCCAGACGGTCAATGATAGACTGCACGCAATATTTGAAGTTCGCACCGGTACGGTCGAGCTTGTTGATAAAGCACATCCGCGGCACGCCGTATTTATCGGCCTGACGCCATACGGTTTCGGACTGCGGCTCAACGCCCGCGACGCCATCGAAACAGGCAACCGCACCGTCGAGTACCCGCAGTGAACGTTCTACTTCGATGGTAAAGTCGACGTGGCCTGGGGTATCAATGATGTTAATCCGGTGATCGTTCCAGAAACAGGTAGTCGCAGCCGACGTGATCGTGATCCCGCGCTCCTGCTCCTGCTCCATCCAGTCCATGGTGGCTGCACCGTCATGCACTTCGCCGATCTTGTAAGACTTGCCGGTGTAGAACAGAATACGCTCGGTGGTCGTTGTTTTACCGGCGTCAATATGCGCCATAATCCCGATATTGCGATACATACTGAGTGGATGGCTGCGTGCCATAGTCTTTACTCCAGAGGTGGGCTGCGGGGTTGCGCCGCCCTATAGGGAAAGGGGCTGGTTGTGGCCAGCCCCGTTTTACTTCAAATCAACGTTCGTTCTGAGCTTGTCGACGGGCAGTTTGCATAAACTGCTAGTTCGACAGGCTTAGTTCGAACGGCTTATTTTGTTACCAACGGTAATGGGCAAACGCGCGGTTGGCGTCGGCCATACGGTGGGTATCTTCACGTTTTTTGACAGCGTTACCGCGGTTCGATGCAGCGTCCATCAATTCGCCCGACAAACGAGCTGCCATCGTGGTTTCGCTGCGGTTACGAGCCGCTGTGATTAGCCAGCGGATGGCCAAAGCCTGAGCGCGCTCGGGACGGACTTCGACAGGAACCTGATAAGTCGCTCCACCAACGCGGCGGCTACGAACTTCAATACCTGGTTTTACGTTGTCGAGTGCTTCATGGAACGTTTGCACCGGATCTTTCTTCGCGCGTTGCTCGACAGTTTCGAGTGCGCCATAGACAATCCGTTCTGCTGCGGATTTCTTACCATCCAGCATGAGGTTGTTCATGAATTTTGACAATACCAGATCACCATAACGCGGATCGGGCAGGATTACGCGTTTTTCAGGACGACGACGACGTGACATAATGTATTTCCTTTATCTCTTGGCCCAAGGCAGCGAAACCGCGCCTTACAGGCTATGAAAGCAGGTCCGATTACTTCGGACGCTTGGCACCATATTTGGAGCGCGATTGCTTCCGGTCCTTGACGCCCTGCGTATCAAGCACGCCGCGAAGGACGTGGTAGCGAACGCCGGGGAGATCGCGAACACGACCGCCACGGATCAAAACAACACTATGCTCCTGAAGGTTATGGCCTTCACCGGGGATGTAGGAAATGACCTCGCGCTGGTTGGTCAGACGGATCTTGGCAACTTTACGCAAAGCCGAGTTCGGCTTTTTCGGGGTCGTCGTATAAACGCGGGTACAAACGCCGCGTTTTTGTGGATTCTGTTCCATCGCAGGAACCTTTGACTTGGCCTTCTGCGGGGTCCGGCCCTTGCGGACCAGCTGGTTAATCGTTGGCATATCTTCACCTTGAAAGTTATGTGGTTACTTTGCGTAGACAACCGTTGTTGCGGCGGAGGCTCAGCCTTTGTTCCACCCGGTCGATCACACAATGTGCAGCCGATGTTGATTTCTTTGGGGCCGGGCGAGAATCGCTCACCGACCTTCAAGAAGGCGCGCCATTAGCGGGGGATGCGTGCGGGGTCAAGGCAGCACTTAACGCAAATTTTAACTTCGGCGGCTAACCAACCATCGACACCACAACGGCAAATAACCATGCAGCAATTATATTCAATACATTATCTGCGCGCCGTTGCGGCGTTGATGGTGGTGGTGCTACATGTCCACACCGGCATCGATTTAATGCGACCCTATGCCGGTGACATCGGCTGGCTGGGCGGCGGGGTTGATATATTTTTCGTTATATCCGGTTTTGTGATGGTGAAATCGACGGCTGGCAAACCGATATCGTCGCAAGAATTTTTCATTCGCCGCTGCCAGCGCATTGTCCCGCTTTACTGGCTGGCAACGCTGGTCATGATGACCGCGATCGAAGGCGAATTTCTGTTCAAATTTGGTTCGATGTTTTTCATACCGATGACCAACCCCGGGTCTGGTGCGCTTGAGCCAGTGGTTGAGCCGGGCTGGACGTTGAATTATGAAATGTTCTTCTATCTTCTGTTCGCGATATCGCTGATGACTGCAGAGAAATGTCGTTTTTGGGCGTTGGCCGCAGTTCTTGTTTCGCTTGCCGCGCTCTCGGCGATAACCCCGCAAAACGGCATACTGGGCTTTTACACCAATCCCATACTGCTGGAATTCCTGTTCGGCATGGCAATTGCCAAGTTTTCAATCAGGGGGCCGATGCTGCTTATCCCGCTTGGATTTGCCGCAATGTACTTTCTCCATTTGTTATTCGGGAACCGCGTCGTGTCGCTTGGTTTGCCGGCTGCGGCGATCGTTATCGGCGCTGTCGGCAGTGAACACAAAGTGCGGTCATATCGCATACTCAATATTCTCGGTGACGCATCCTATTCGATTTATATTTTCCATCTGCTGGCGCTTGGAATATTCGTCAAACACTGGGCTGGGTTCAAACTAG
>JBKJLZ010000307.1:0-5295 GCA_046596705.1 Sphingorhabdus sp.
CGACGCAGACAAAGCGCGAGCGGAGGCGGTCTACGACGCTAACTGTGCGACCTGCCATGGCGAAGAATCCACCGGCGCGCCGACTCGAAGTGCTTTGGAAAAACGGACGCCATCGGCGATTCTGGCTGCGCTTGAAACTGGGTTGATGCGCGAACAGGGCAAAGCCTTGAAGCCTGAGGAGCGTAAGCTGGTCGCTTATTATCTTGGGGCCAAAACCGCCAAAATTGCGGGTACAATGTGCAACGGTAGCCTTAAGCTCGACGCCAAGCCCCTGTGGAACCGCTGGGGCAACGGAATCGACAACCGTCGCTTCCAGCCGGCTTCGCTCGGCGGCATCACGCCCGAAAATGTGGGCGGCCTCGAACTCAAATGGGCCTTTGCCTTCCCCGATGCGGCACGAGCACGGTCTCAGCCAGCGGTTACGAAGGAGGCGATCTTTACAGGTAGTCAGGACGGTCGGGTCTACGCGCTCAACAGCCAAAGCGGCTGTATTTGGTGGACATTCGATGCCGAAAGCGAAGTGCGAAGCGCGCCTACCCTGGGCATCGACGCGAATGGCAAAATCGACAGGCTGTATTTTGGTGACTTTAACGCAAATGTCTACGCAGTGGACGCACGCAACGGCAAGCTAGTCTGGAAAAAGTCGGTCAAGGACCACGCGGCGGGTACGATTACAGGGTCCCTTACGCTGCACGACCGACGAATTTACGTGCCGATGTCCTCTACCGAAGTGATTAGCGCGATGGACGGCAATTATGGCTGCTGCACCTTTCGCGGCGGCGTGACGGCGCTTGAGGCCAGGGATGGCAAAAAACTTTGGCGGATGCACACGACCGACGAGGCCAAACAAACGGGCAAAAACAAAAAAGGCCTAACCAGTTTTGGACCGTCCGGCGCGCCGGTTTGGTCATCGCCAACCGTCGACGCCGCACGCGGATTGCTTTATATCGGAACCGGCGAAAATTACTCTTCACCGGCAAATGACATGAGCGATTCAATCATTGCTGTCGAAATTCGAACAGGCAAGGTTCGCTGGATACAGCAGATGATAAAAGGCGATGCTTGGAATGCGTCCTGTGGCAAGCACAGCAATAACGTCAATTGCCCAACGGAAGATGGTCCTGATCTGGATTTTGGTGCGCCGCCAATATTGGTAAAATCAGGAAGCGGGCGCGATATCATTTTAGCCGGACAAAAATCCGGTATCATTTATGGGCTAGATCCCGACAATAGCGGCAAAATTATCTGGCAGCAACGTGCGGGAATGGGCGGTTTTAACGGCGGCGTGCATTGGGGCATGGCGACAAATGGCAAAACATTGTTTGCAGGCATTGCCGATACGCCAGGCAACAAGGGTGCGGTCGGTCCGCCACGACAGGGAATGCATGCATTCGACGTAATGACGGGCAAGCCGATATGGAGCAAAATTGAACCCTATATCTGCAAGCAAGAAAAACATGAATGCCGAACCGCATTATCCGCTGGAGTTACTTTAACTGACGGCATCATATTTGCTGGCGCGCTCAACGGCATTTTGCGCGCTTATTCGTCAAAGGACGGACGCATTTTGTGGACAACCGATACCCGTCGAGACTGGCCGACGGTCAATGGCGTGAAAGGCTATGGCGGTGCGATCGATTCCGCCGGACCCGTGGTTGCGGGCGGGCTGCTAGTTGTCAATTCGGGCTATGACAAATTTGGCCAGATACCGGGAAATGTGCTTCTGGTTTTCGGGCCGAAAAAGAGGAAGTAGCGATGAAAATCACGGCACCCGCAATTATGGCATTGGCGATGATATTTTCGAATCAGACGCAAGCGCAGGGCGGCGGCGTAGCACAGGTCAATGCGGGCAGCCCACATTTGGGCATGCACCATGCGGCAATAACCGTGTCTGACATTGATGCCACAGTTGCCTTCTATTCGAAGGCAGTGCCTTATAAGGTCGTCAAACGATACCGGGTAAAAGCCTCGGCTTTTCCCAAGTCATTGCTCGCCACAAAGCATAAGCAAGTGGACGTTGCACTGGTCGAAATGCCCACCGGTTTCATTCAACTAATGGATTTTGAACCCGGGAAGCCTTCCTCTCCCAATATTCGCCCGGTGATCGGCCCCGGCTATACGCATATATGTTTTCAATCATCGGCCAAAGATCCAGCGATTAAGCGGTTTATGGCGGCGGGGCTGTCGATCATCTCGCGCTTCGGCAAACCCGACGGTGTTGATATCGGCGGCTATGGAGTGCGCTATGCATATGGTCGCGATCCGGACGGTATCATGATCGAGAATGAAACGCTCGACTCGCCAAAGCGCACCGAATCGGCATGGATTACCCATATTGCCAATACGGTGCACGACCGCGACTCCATGCTCACATTTTATGAAAAGCTGCTTGGCCTTAAAGCCCACCGCACAATAGAGCAGGAAAACCGCCCGCGGTTGGATGATGTAGCGAATATCGACAATCTTGCGATTAAGGGCGGCTGGTTCAACGTCGGCATTATGGAACTCGAAGTCTGGGAATATACGAGGCCCAAAACCCCTGCGCCTTCGGGAAAGCGCAAACTGGATGAGATCGGATATAATGCGTTCGCTCTGGAAGTCGCTGACCTGAAAGCCGAGCAAACCCGGCTAAAGAAGCTCGGGATTGAGCTGGTTGGCCCGGCCATGAAAATGGGCGGATGGAAAGTGCAATATGCTTATGATCCCGAAGGCAATCTTTTTTCCGTCCAGCAGAATGAGACGGCGAAAGCGGCAGAGTCGGCAACGCGATTTACTCGCCGCGCGCTTTAACGATTGTTCCAAATACGCAAAAATATGCTACCGCTTATTGCATGGCCAGTGCAGGAACCAAAGAGCGGCGTCGCTTTAGCCCGGAGAAACGGCGCGAACTGATACTCGACCACACCGCCGACATCGTCGCGCGCGAAGGTGTGGCTACGCTGACCATCGAACAAATCGGGCGCGAGGCGGGCATCAGCAAGTCACTGGTTTACGCATATTTCCCCAACATAACCGACCTGTTGCGCGAACTGTTCAAGCGCGAAATGAAACGCTTGCGCAAGTTGCAAGCGGCTGCTGCTGCCAATGCCGAAACTTTCGAAGAACTGGTGCGCTCCGTTACTCACGAATATCTTAAATATTTTGACGAGCGCGGGTTGATTATCGAGCGACTTCAAGCCGAACCTAGTGTCTCCGAAATGCACGACCCGACAGAATATAGCCGCGAAGCTGCCGTGGAATATCTGACTGATATCGTCATCGCGAAATTCGACCTGCCCCGCGACATTGCGCGTGCGGCGACCGACATATCATTTGGTCTGCCTGCGTCCGCCGGTTCGTATCTCCATCGTCATGACCTTGATCTCAAGACGCTGGAAGATCTCACAGTAGCGATGATAATCGGGACATTCAGAAATCTAAAAAGCGAATATGGTGCGAGTGATCGGCCGCTGAAACGGGCAGCTGAGAAGAGCTAGGTACTGGCCCTTGCTACATTGGAAAAATCGTGTGCCCGCCGTCGATAATGAGGCACTGGCCGGTCATTAATTTGCTTTCTGGCGACGCTAGATAGACCGCAATGCCTTCCATATCCTCAAGCTTGCCGATTTCGCCTGAGGCAGCACGACGTTTGCAGGCATCCTGAAAATGCTGGGGGGTGTCGAGCGACATTTCGGTCTCGACAAATCCCGGCAATATCGCATTGGCCTGAATGTCCGCCCGACCATATTCGATCGCGAGCGCGCGAACCAGTCCCTGCACCGCTGCTTTGGTGGTCGAATATCCGGTGCCGCCTGGAATACCGATGATACCGGCGATAGAAGATGTAACGATCAGTTTGCCAGGCGCGCTGCGTTCCAGCCAATGCTGCACGGCGAGCTGAAATGTGTTGATGACGCTTTGCAAATTGAGATCGATGGTGCTGGCCCAATCCCCCGCGCTTAGCTTATGGAACGGCCCCCTGACACCTGAACCGCCTGCATTGGCAAAGCAGCTGTCGACCTTGCCAAAATGGTCGATCGTCGCTGCAAAGGCATCAGCTGAAGACCGCGCATCTGTTACATCGCACACAAAAGCCGCTGCTGTCCCGCCCAGAGCCTCTAGCTCAGTGACCGCTTGCGCATTTTTCTTGGCATTGCGACCCCATATCGCAATTTTGGCTCCCGATTTGACCAGCCCCTTTGCCATGGCGAGGCCAAGCCCGCCGTTGCCACCGGTCACCAACGCCACATGGCCTTCAAGGTCGAAAATCTGCCTGCTCATGTTACCGAATATTCCCCGTCATTGCCCTGACCGTTTGTGGTGAAGTTCCATTCCTATTGCCCAACGACGCTGAAACCCCCGCCAATACTGAGGCTGCCCGTCGCCTGCCATAGCTCCACCGTCGGGAGTGCCAAAAGCCACCGGCCACTTGCCATCGGCTGCCACCGTCGTGGCAACATCCAGATATTGCTGTTTCGCTTTATCGCCCTTTAATGTCAAATCGAAGAAGGCTGTGACAAAATGCTGGTTGATCTGGTTGAGGCGCTCTTGACGCCAGACGGGTTCGCTGACGTAACCCAGAGCTTCCATCGACGCATTGGCACCGAGATTGGTTGCATTGCCTGCTACATTGTGCCTCGCCTCGCGGTAGACCAACAGGTATCGGTCCGAGGCTTTCAAGCCGTCATACAACCAACGCACACCTTCGGCGTAATTGACTATGTCATCGCTGTCGCCAGAAATGATAAGGGCCGGTGTATTCATCAAGGCTAGCGCATCGTTAGTCCAAGCACGATTGTCGGGCTGACCGCCCCAGGGGGCTATCAAGACGACCGCGCCCAACCTCGCTGCTAAATTTTTATCGGTGCTCATCGCCTGTGCTTGTGCTGTTGCAGGCAACTGCGAAAATGGCTTACCCGCCGGATCATAAGCAGCGCCGGCGCTGCCGAGTGCGCCGTACCCACCCATTGAGTATCCGATCAAACCGATTTTGGCTTTATCGACAGCGGCTAGGGCAGGCTGGCTTTTGGCGAATGCCGAATCGATCAGCCGAGCGATTACTTGGCGCTGGTCTAGTGAGCGATCAATTAATACGTTCCCAAACGAGAGCAAAAAGCCCTGCAGGCTGTTGAACGACATGTCCTTATGATCAATCGCCGCAACTACATAGCCGCGCGAAGCAAGATGCTCCCCCAGGCGACTCATATGTTCGCTCCATCCACCGAAGCCGTGAGAGATGACTACTAGCGGAAAGCTACCTTTTGCCGCAGCGGCGTTTTCAATTGCTGCGCCCTGCTCAACAATCTGATGGGGCGA
>JBKJLZ010000231.1:0-5243 GCA_046596705.1 Sphingorhabdus sp.
AATTTAATCGAGCATATCGGCCGGAACCTTGCCACCGTTAACAGCAAGTTCGCGCATGACCGCTTTGTGCAGCCATATGTTCATTTCAGCGCTGCCCTCGAGCTCGCCGGTATAGCCAAGCTCCATAGCCAGATCTTTGCGCTCTTGCAGCGATGACTCCATGCCCAGCATTTTCATCAAATCGACAATCGATGTGCGCCAGTTCAGATTGCGGCTGTCACTCGCATCCATCGCTTCCAAATTAGCAATTACGTCCACTTCGCTTATTGCAGCAGACGGTGCCGTAGCAGTGGTCTGTTCCATTGGGATTGCCGAGGGTGATGCGGGTGTGGCAGCTACTGCCTTCTTGCCGAAAATAGCGTCTTTGATTTTGCTAAAAATACTCATGGTTTCCTCCTTAAGTACCGCTGCCAAGAAATGGCGCGGGTACGTAGTACAACGCACTACTCGGCCTTATGGGCCCGACATCACGCCAAGATACAAAATTAACGATGCAGTTTGGCGTTATATCGTTTCTGGTAAGATGTGCTCAGGCCGCCGCGACTTGAACTATGCCGTTTTCGACTTCCACAATGCGCGCTGTCGCACCCGTACCCAGCGCCGGACCGCGAGCGGGCCACTCGCTGTCACCAACGCGCACTCGCCCGCCGGTGGCACTGACTGGTTCGGTAACTGTCACCGTCTGCCCAACCATTCGCGCGGCGCGGTCGTTCAACATTGGGTCTGCGCTGGTATTTCCGATCGCGCGGTACGACCTGCGCGCTGAATATACCGCCGCGATTGCCAGCAGAGAGAATAGCACAAGCTGTCCGATGACCGGAATGTCCAAAAGCAGGGTTGCGATCCCGGTGAGCGCTGCCGCCACCGCTATCCAAATCAGAAACACGCCCGGCAGCAGCAATTCCATCCCGCTCAAAACCACCGCGCCAATCAGCCATATATAACCTGTGCCAAGTCCTGTCGTCTGTTGCAGCCAATCCATGTTAAGCCCCCTATTTCTTGTCACCAAACGCTTCTTTGGCAAGTTCGCCGATACCCCCCAATGTGCCAATCAAACTGGTTGCCTCGACAGGGAATAGAATCGTTTTTGCGTTTGGCGACGTCGCAAACAGGCTGATAGCCTCAACATATTTTTGCGCGATAAAGTAATTGATAGCTTGCGAATTGCCTGTAGCAATGGCGTCGGACACCATCTGAGTAGCTTTGGCTTCGGCCTCTGCTTCGCGTTCGCGTGCCTCTGCATCGCGGAATGCTGCCTCACGGCGACCTTCGGCTTGCAGTATCTGGCCCTGCTTTTCGCCTTCGGCGCGCAGAATCTCGGCCGCGCGAAGACCTTCTGCTTCAAGAATTTGAGCACGTTTCTCTCGCTCGGCCTTCATTTGGCGCGCCATGGCATTGGAAATGTCGGCGGGCGGGCGGATATCCTTTATCTCGACGCGGGTGATCTTGATGCCCCACGGCGACGTTGCCTCATCAACCACTACGAGCAATCGGCCGTTGATTTCGTCGCGCTTCGAAAGCAACTCATCAAGATCCATTGACCCCATGACGGTACGCAGATTGGTTGTCGTTAGGTTCATGAGCGCAACCAGCAGGTCGGAAACCTCATAAGCCGCTTTCGCAGCGTCCAAGACTTGGAAGAAGACGATGCCGTCGACCGCGACCATCGCGTTATCCTTGGTGATGATTTCCTGCCCCGGAATATCGAGCACCTGCTCCATCATGTTGACGCGGCGGCCGACACGGTAGAAAAATGCGGGGTAGAAATTGAACCCAGGCTGCGCTGTTTCCTGATAGCGGCCGAAATATTCTATGGTGTAATGAAAGCCTTGGCGTACAATTTTGATGCTGGCGAACAAGTAAAGCACGACCAATACCGCCAGAATGAAGAAAAATGTGAACTGCATGCGGCGCTCCCTGTTTGACGGCGCCGCTAATGTCGTAAATATTGGTGGAGTTGCCAAGGGAAATCGGCGGGGTGCAATGAATAAAGCTTTGGATGTTCCGCAGAAATTGAAATTTGTTCGATCGGCGCTTTATGTGCCTGCGTCGAATGCGCGTGCGCTGGAAAAGGCACGCGAGCTCGATGCCGATATGCTAATACTCGATCTGGAGGACGCGGTTGCCGGTGATGCCAAAAGCGATGCCCGCATTGCAGCGAAGCAATATGTCAACGCAGGCATAGCAGGCAAATTCCTCGCGATCCGAGTCAACAGCCCCGATAGCCGCTGGTTCGACGATGACGTATTTGCGCTGAAGGAATGTCGGGCTGACCTATTTGTCCTTCCAAAGGTCGAGGCGGCCACCACCGTTGATCGCATCTGGCGGAATCTGGGTGCGCCTCTGCTCGCGATGATCGAAACACCAGCCGGACTATATGCAGCGCGAGACATCGCCGCACATCATGCCGTCGCCGGGTTGATTGCTGGCACTAACGATATTGCCGCCGAAACCGGCATCAAACCAGGGCCGGAACGGCAGGGGCTTGAAATGGCGTTGCAAATGATTGTGCTCGCCGCTTCGGCAAGCGGCAAGCCGCGCTTTGACGGTGTTTGCAACCGGCTCGATGATATGGGCGGTTTCGCCGCCGAATGCGAACAAGGGGCTGGGTTCGGCTTTACTGGCAAAACGCTGATCCACCCGAACCAGATCGCGATCGCGAACCAGGCTTTTGCACCCGATGAAGCATCGGTTTCCGAAGCCGAAGAATTGATTGCGGCCAGCCGAGGCGGGGCGCAGCGATTTAAGGGTCGCATGATTGAAGCGATGCATGTAGAGGAAGCGAAAATGACGGTAGAGCGTTCGCAATACGCGACGGGGGGATTCTAGTTCGTCGCTGCTGGAGTTTCTTTGAAATGCGCCGCCCGTTCGTTTTGTGCGTGTCCACACTTGCCGTCACCTTGGCCTCGCCTGTAGTCGCAAAAGGAGTAACCGAAGCCGATTTGCGCGGGCATATCGCCGTTTTGGCGAGTGATGATTTCGAAGGGCGCGCGCCGGGCACTGCGGGCGAAACGAAAACTATTAGTTATATTGCCAACAGCTGGAAAGCCGCAGGTCTTAAACCAGCCGCCAAAGACGGAAGCTGGTATGATCCGGTGGCGTTAATCAGCCGAAGCGTCGGCGCATCGAAATTTGCGTTTTCGGCTGGCACCCGAACTTTACGCGTTGCATCCAACGACATTGTTTTGATCGGCAAGGCTGCGCAATACAACAACAAATCGGTCCCCATATTATTCGGCGGCTACGGCGTGAAGGCCGATGGCCAGGCAATCGACAATGTTGCAGGCAAGATGGTGCTTGTTTTCCTGGATCCTCCCGAATTTGTGCCGAACGAAAAGCAATCGCCGCGCGCTCGCCGCGATGCTCTGGTAGCAGCAGGTGCCGAAGCCGTTATATTTGTTGCCGGGTTACCGGGAAGCTGGGTCGCAGCACGACGACAGCTGTTGTCCCGACCAGTATCGTTGGAATCACAGGACAAACGGGCGGCACTGGAAGGTGCAATCAGTTCCGAATTCGCCGTGGCACTGGTTACTGCGGCCGGTCGAGACTGGGACAAATTGCGCCAAGCCGCAAAAGCAGATGATTTTGCTGGCGAACCACTTAACGTCAATGGAAGCTTTGACGTGACCACCAACGTCCGCCGATTCAACAGCCAGAATGTTGTTGGCAAGCTGCCCGGCAAGAAAACAAGTGCTGGCGCTGTTATGTACATGGGCCATTGGGACCATCTTGGGATTTGTGGAGACGAAGATTCCGCGGATCGTATTTGCAATGGTGCGGTCGACAATGCCAGCGGCATCGCAGTACTCAACGAGGTGGCGGAAAGCCTCGCAAAAAAGCGCCATGACCGCGATATATATTTTGTTGCAACTACCGGTGAAGAAAGCGGTTTGCTTGGCGCATATGCATTCGCCGACAGCCCCCCTTTACCGCTTGATCAACTTCTCGTGTCGTTCAATGTCGATATGACTGCCGTAGCGCCGCGCGGCGCAAAGGTCGTGATCATCGGGCGTGGTACAACCAAGCTCGATTCCGCTGTCGAAACTGTCGCTCGAAAAGCAGGACGCGGGATTGAGCGTTCGTCCGAGGCCAATGCCTTTCTCCAGCGTCAGGATGGTTGGGCGCTTAGCCAAAAGGGCGTTCCCGCTTTGATGGTCGGGGGTTCATTTGCCGATCTTGCGTTGATCCAAAAGTTTCTCGATAGCGATTATCACGGTCCGGATGATGAATTAACCGATAGCACCGAACTGGGTGGCGCAGCCGAAGACGCGAACCTTCATGTCGCGCTTGGCCAGCACTTTGCCGATAGCCGCAAATTTAAGCGGATCAAGGCTAGCGAATAAGCCGCTTACTGGTTACATGGGCCGCCACGAACAGACAGACGCTTGAATGGTGGCAGTATGATAGACATTCCTCTCGGACTAACTTTCGACGACGTGCTGTTGCAGCCGGGCGAGTCCGAAATCCTGCCCAGCCAGGCTGATACCCGCACTCGACTGACCAAAACTATTTCGCTCAATATACCCGTGCTGTCCTCAGCCATGGACACCGTGACCGAGGCGCGAATGGCGATTGTCATGGCGCAACTGGGGGGTATCGGCGTGCTCCACCGCAATCTGTCGATCGAGGAACAATGCGCGGCTGTCCGTCAGGTGAAGCGTTTTGAATCGGGCATGGTAGTCAATCCCATCACCATCGACCCAAGCGCGACGTTGGCCGAGGCGCGGACAATCATGGCAGACAACGCTATTTCCGGCATTCCTGTGGTCGAGGCAAATGGCCGCCTGGCGGGTATTCTCACCAACCGCGATGTACGTTTTGCCGAGCATCCAGACCAGCTTGTTTCAGAACTGATGACTCACGAAAATCTGGCGACCGTGTCCGCAGGCGTAGGTCAGGATGAAGCTCGTCGCCTGCTGCACCAGCGGCGGATCGAAAAATTGCTGGTAGTCGATGCGGATTATCACTGCATTGGATTGATTACGGTCAAGGACATCGAGAAAGCGGTCAATTATCCCGATGCGACCAAGGATGCATCGGGCCGGTTGCGTGTTGCAGCCGCAACGACGGTGGGCGAAAAGGGCCTGGCCTATACCAAGGCGCTAATCGAGGCCGAATGTGACCTGATCGTTGTCGATACCGCACATGGCCACAGCAAAATGGTGGCTGTTGCGGTTGCCGAGATAAAGAAGATGTCGCCGGATGTGCAGGTGGTGGCTGGCAATGTTGCGACTGCAGAGGCA
>JBKJLZ010000197.1:0-2672 GCA_046596705.1 Sphingorhabdus sp.
AGCAAAAAGCGATTGCGATCATTCTAACCGGTGCTGGCAGCAATGGCAGCGCCGGTCTGCTGGATATCAAGCAGATGGGCGGCATGTGCATCGCGCAAGAACCCAAGACCGCTCCATTCGACAGTATGCCGCGACACGCCATTGCGTCGGGCATGGTCGATTATGTGCTGGCGCCTGAGGATATGCCGGCGGCTTTGCTTGCCTATGCGGCTCATTCCTACATCCATGAAGCCAACCCCGATGTAATCGTTGAAAGTCCCTCGAATGGGATCGATGATGTCCTTAAGCTGCTACTAAGCGGCGGCATCCATGATTTTCGCCAGTACAAACGTGCGACATTGTCCCGGCGCATCCACCGCCGGATGGGCGTGGCACATATCGAAGAACTCAGCGAGTATCTGGTTTTGCTTCATTCGGCCCCTAAGGAGCTGGTGGCACTGGGCAAGGATCTTATGATCAATGTCACCTCTTTTTTCCGCGATCCGGAAGCATGGGATGCACTTGAGCGCGAAGTAATTACTCCGTTGGTAAAGAAGGCGAAGGCAGATCAATCGATCCGTGCATGGGTTCCCGCCTGTTCGACCGGTGAAGAAGCCTATTCGATTGCCATGCTGCTAATCGAACATGCTGAATTGTTGAATAAGCCGCTTAATATCAAAGTATTTGCGACCGACGCGGCCGATCATCATCTGGGTGCTGCGCGAAAAGCGACTTTCCCCAGTTCTATGGTCGAGAACCTTTCGCCCGAGCGGCTTGCTCGCTTTTTCGACAAGATCGACGATAGCTATTACCGCGTCAAACCGCATGTCCGGGAAAAAGTGCTTTTTGCCCCGCAGAATTTGCTGACCGATCCGCCCTATTCGCGGATGGATCTCGTGAGTTGCCGTAACCTGTTGATCTACTTACAACCACCCGCTCAGGATAAGGTTTTGGCGCTAGCTCATTTCGCACTTCGCGAAGGAGGCTATTTGTTTTTGGGTAATGCCGAAACGATCGGTGCGCGCCGCCATTTGTTTGCCGATGTTTCCAAACGTTGGAGGATTTATCGGCGGATAGGTGCTTCACGGTCACCGGCAATGGCCTTTGCCGACTGGCCGACGCGTAACGATAACACACCGCGTCCTAATAATCGGGCCAACCCGTCCGATATCGCGATCAGAACGCTTGCTGAACTGTTCGCCCCGACGTCGGTTTTGATCGATCGCAGTTACCGCGTGCTGCATTTTCACGGGGTGACCGATGACTATCTGTCGCAACCGGCCGGGTCGCCGACGTTGGATTTGTTGGCACTTGCGCGTGACGGCCTGCGGCTGGCGATCCGTACCGCGGTCCATAAAGCGATTGAGGACGGTCGGCCGGTTACGGTCAGGGCGACCGTCAAGCTATCTGCTAGTGAAGAAAAGACCTTGGTAACGGCCAGCATTGTGAAACAGGGTGATGACGATAACGGTATGATATTGGTCAGTTTCGCCCGCGATCAGGGGGCGGCAGCCCTGCCAGACAATAGCGCAGTTATGACTACGGACAATGTACTGCGCGACGATATCGAAGAAGAATTGCGCGCCGCGCGCGAAGAAATGCGCGGGACTGTCCAGCAATATGAATCGACCAACGAAGAGCTGACCGCTGCTAACGAGGAAGTCACCAGCGTCAACGAAGAGCTTCAAGCGACCAATGAAGAGTTGGAGGCATCGAAAGAAGAGTTGCAGGCGCTGAACGAGGAACTATCGACAATCAATGCGCAGCTCGATCGGAAGATTATCGAGCTCGGCGATGTCAGCGACGACCTGAAAAACCTGCTTATGGGCAATGACATTGCCACAATTTTTCTAGACACCGAAATGCGGGTGAAGTGGTTTACACCGGCCATCCACAGGGTGTTTTCTCTTATCGAGGATGACATCGGGCGGCCGATCGCCAATTTTGCCCAAAAATTTTCCGGCGGCAATTTGTTGGAAAAAGCAAAGGCAGCGCTATCTGACCTTGTGACTTCGGAAGACGATGTCGGGACGGACGACCGCTGTTACCGGATGCGCGTATCGCCTTACCGTACCGATGATAACCGGATCGCCGGTTCGGTCGCCACATTTGTCGACATCACCGACCTGAAACGTACATATTCCGAAATGGCGGCGGAGAAGGAGTTTTCGACAGCTATAATTGAAACGGTGCGCGATCCTCTACTCGTGCTAGACAGTGAGCTTAGGGTACAAACTGTAAACGGCGCGTTTTGCAGCATGTTCGGTCTCAAATCGGCCGATGCAGTGGGAGCTTTGGTTTACGACTTGAACCAAGGGATTTGGGACAGTCCGCAATTGCGCACGTTGCTTGAAGACATGTTGCCCAAACATAAGCAGATCGACGATTTCGAACTCGATATTCCTTTACAGCAAGATGGCACGAAAAGCCTGCTTATCAACGCCCGCCGGATTGCAGGGGATGATGACAACGAAGGGCGTTCCGACGCAATCCTCCTAACGCTCGACGATGTTACCGAACGCAAAGCGTCGGAGCGCCATCAGGAACTGCTAATCGGAGAGCTTAGCCACCGAGTGAAAAACACCTTGGCTGTCGTCCAGTCGATAGCGGGCCAGACCCGCCGGAACAGCCCCTCGCTCGCCCAATTTACCGAGGCGTTCACCGGACGATTGCAGGCGCTTGCCGGTGCCAAC
>JBKJLZ010000309.1:0-6775 GCA_046596705.1 Sphingorhabdus sp.
GACCTGTCTACCGCCATTGAAGTTCACCGCACCGGTCGAGTTGATGACCGTGCCGGTTGCGCCGAGTTCGCTGGCGGTAACTGTGCCAGTGGCGAGGGTAACAGCATTGGTACCAGCGTTGACGGTCACGCCGTTACCGGTGGTCGAGACGTTCCCGATCGTTAGGTTGACAGGTGCCGTCGATGTAATAATCGCACCTTGCGCGCCTGCGCCAGTGGTAGTGACGTTGCCGAGGTTTCCAGTTACGCCAGCGCCAGTGATTGTGGCGGCGGTGGTGCCGGCGCCATTGGTGCGCAGCGTAGAACCCAAACCGCGCAGATTGATTGTGCCATTCGAAACCAGCTGGAGTGCGCTGGCGGTATCGGTACCCACCGCAATGCCCGAGGTAGTGATGTTGCCATAGCCCGCATCGATTGCACCAGTTTCAGCCAGACCGACAATACCGGTCGACCCTGCGCCTGTTGTAGTGATCACGCCGCCATTGATGGTCAGATTGTTCGCACCTAGAGTTAGTGCGCCCAAGCCATAGGAGCTTGTACCTGCTGTAGTAATTGAATTTGACGCGACAGTCACACTGCCGCCCGTCGACCCTACCAGCAAGCCGTCGCTGTTATCACCCGTGGTTGTGATCGTGCCGCAAGTGACGTTTGTGGTACCGGTAGCGGCAACGACAACCGCGGGGCTGTTGGCGCCTGTGGTCGAAACATTGCCACAATTGACCGTGGCTGTGCTTACACCATCGATGAAGATGCCAATCGAATTATCCCCAACGGTCGTGATGTTAGCCGTGTTGGCAAAGGTCAGCGGGCCGGTTCCGGTAATTTCCACCGCATCCCCGGTGCCTGTCGTTGCCGCGCCGTTTACGGTCGCGTTAATAGCACCCGCGCCGCCAGTGATCGTTAGTGCGTTGGCGCCATTGGCCGACTGCCGTCCGCCGGTAAAGGTGACCGGACCGGTGGCGTTGATGACCGTGCCGGTTGCACCGAGTTCGCTGGCGGTAACTGTGCCAGTGGCGAGGGTAACAGCATTGGTACCAGCATTAACCGTAACGCCGTTGCCGGTGGTGGAGACGTTGCCGGTCGTTAGGTTGACAGGGGCCGTTGAAGTTATAATCGCACCTTGCGCGCCCGCGCCAGTGGTAGTGACGTTGCCGAGGTTTCCAGTTACGCCAGCGCCAGTGATTGTGGCGGCGGTGGTGCCGGCGCCATTGGTGCGCAGCGTAGAACCCGAACCGCGCAGGTTGATTGCGCCTGTAGATGCGAGGTCGAGCGCCCTTGCGGTACTGCCCCCGGCTGCCACTCCGGACGTAGTGATATTGCCGTACCCGGCATCAATTGCGCCCGTGCCGGCTCGGCTAAACAAGCCCGTGGCTCCTACCCCAGTCGTGGTTATGATTCCCGCATTGGTAGTTACAGTCCCGGTCCCACTAGTATTGGCAGTTACACCGAAAGCTCCAGCGCCCGATGTCGTCGCGGAAGTAGTGTTGACCAGAACATTACCACCCGAGGCGACTGCGAAAACCCCGTTGCTATTGATTCCGGTCGTGGTGAGATCGCCCCCACTAACGCTGACGGAGCCGGTCGGGCTGAAGGCTCGAGCAGTAATCGCGGTTCCGTTCCCGACCGTACTAACTGCCCCAGTCCGAACGGTTGCGTCTCCAGTCAACGCATCTGCGACGACTCCAAAGCCGCCTGGAGTAGTTCCCCCGTTTGTTGAGGTAGCGACGTTGCCCGTGGTAAGCGAGACAGTCCCGCCCCGTACAAATACACCTCCGTTGCCGGCAATAACATCGCCAACGACGACCGTATTTGTGCTGTTATTTGTTGTAACCGTCTGCACACTCCGAAAGATCGTGCTGACGTTGCCAGCCACAACCGAGATATTTCCAGTTTGTGCCGTTGCAGTAAGACCAATACTATTGGCGCCCGTCGCCGTGATGTTGCCGGTGCGCAGCGTTAGATCGGTTCCCCCGGTGGACACCACACCCGCAGAACTTGTGCCGCTAGTGGTGATGTTGCCCACCGTGACGGTCGCGGCTTGGCCGGTCGTATTTAGTCTCAGCCCATCGGCTCCAGTGCCTCCGGTTGTGCGGATATTTACCGCAGATGCGCCGGTAGCGGGCACGAAATTCAGTGCCCCGCCAGTTGAGGTCAAGTTGACCGCGCCGACATTGGTGGTCGAGATGGGGCCGGTGCCAGAGTAAGTAATTGTTGCCGGTGCAGTGGTGTTGACTACAACCAACCCTGGTGCAGGTGCGGTGGTCGTTCCCGCGCTTGCAGTGGCGGTCAGAACTGTCGCGGGACCATCGACGCAAGTAATGGTGTCACCTGTCTGTGAGCACATTGTAGCTTGGGCACTTGCAGTCCCCGGCAGGAGGAATGTGACCATTGCGGTAGAAACGCTGGTGAGCAAAGCAACGCGAGCAGTTGAGATTTTCATATCGATAGTATCCCTGTGAATGTATTGTCTGAAAACTGAAAGTTGGATTTGTAAATGCAAGTAAAAACCCCACTTTTAGCGGCAACTTTGTCTTAACTATCTTAATCATCCAATGTTCCGGGCTTAATGCTTTGGCTTTTCACGCCGAACGGTGCGGCCGCGTGGACCATCTGCTTGTCCGCCATCACTGTCTCACTTCAACAGAACTTTTACAGGGCGGCTCAGCATTCAATGTCGCTCGTTTCACCGAGCCTTTAAGATCCTACGATCATTCTGGATCTAGTGTCACGACTAAGTAAGGGCGATACTAACCACGCCGCATAAATCATTTCCTTCGGTTCATTATTTTGGCTTAAGTACTGAACCAATGATGATAACCGTGGTTGAGACATTGTGGCCCGTATTGCGCATCTTTCTGACATTCATTTTGGCGCGCATGACCCGGTCATCGTTGCGGCCACCGAGGCGTGGGTTCACGAGCGGCAACCTGACCTAATCATTGTTAGCGGTGATCTTACTCAACGCGCAAAGGTGGATCAGTTTCGCCAAGCCTCGGTCTATTTGAACAGGCTGCGCGAAGCCGGTTTTCCGACTTTGGTCGTTCCTGGGAATCACGACGTTCCCCTTTACAACGTGTTTCGTCGGTTCGCTTCGCCAATGGCTCGCTACAAGCGCTACATTGGAAGTGATCTTTGTCCGTGGTTTGAAAATGACGAAGTTGCAGTGCTGGGGATCAACACTGCTCGTTCGCTTACGATTAAGGATGGCCGGATAAATTATGATCAAATGGCCATGCTTCGGGATCGCTTTGCTGCAGTGCCCGCCGCCAAAACTCGCATTCTCGTCACTCACCATCCACTCTACGCAATGCCGATTGGCGAAGGGGGCGAACTCAGCGAGGCAGTTGGCCGCCACAACGATGCAATTGCAGCGGTGGCCGATGCAGGTGTCCACATCGCGTTGGCCGGACACTTTCACCGTACTTACGCCGAAGCTGCGCTAAAAATGGTGGAGAGTGCGGGTTCGGTTTTGGTGATGCAGGCTGGCACAGCAACGTCGACCCGGTTGCGCAACAACGAATTGCAAAGCTTCAACTGGATCCACGCGTACCGCAACGATGAGGTCGAATTGCAGGTAATTGCCTGGGACGGTAGCAGCTTTCGCCGTGGCAATCATGAGCGGTTCACCCACGATGGCAACGAATGGTCTTCGCAGACGATCGATGAAACAGCAGGAGTCGAGAAAATTAGCGCACCGGTCAAACTGAATTCCGCACCAGTTCAAACGCCGAATGTGGCGAAATGAATTCCCGCGTGGTGACCGCACAGGATATCGACGCGCTTCCTAAACAAGCGATCTTGATAGTCAACGCAATGAGCCGGAGCGGAGCCGAAGCGTTTGAGGAAGTACGCGACAAAATTAAAGCGGCCGGGGTCAACCTTATCGAGGCCCATGCTATCGCCGATCCCAAGCAAATGGAACCGGCTATACGTGACGCAATTGCCCGCGCGCCAATGGTCATTGTCGGCGGGGGCGACGGGTCGCTGTCAAGCAATGTCGGGTTTTTCGTGGGACATGACACGGTGTTTGGGATTGTGCCGCTTGGCACCGCTAACAGCTTTGCCGGGACGCTTGGCATTCCTACAGATATTGACAGCGCGGTTGACGTGATTGCCAACGGAACACGAAAGTGGATCGATCTCGGCCGTATCGATGGTGCTTATTTCGCTAACGCTGCGGCCATTGGCCTGTCTCCAATGATTGCCCAGACAGTGCCGCACAAGCTGAAGCGTTACCTCGGTATGGTCGGCTATCTGATCTGGGCGTTCTGGTGTGCTTTCCGGTTCCGGCCGTTCAAAATGATTGTTGAAAGTGGAGATGGCCGGCGGGAAAAGCTTTGGGCGACCGAGGCGCGGATTGCCAATGGCACGCATCATGGCGGGGTTGAACTCATCGAAAGCCAGGAGCTCGACAGCGGCGAAATTGTTATTCAGGCGGTCACTGGTAAGAGTGTTTGGGGGCTTGCGTGGAGCTGGCTCACCACGATTCTGAAACTGCGCGCCCGCCACGGCACTACCCGCGAATTTCGTGGGACAAGCATGATGCTGGACACCCGTCCGAGGCTTAAAATCTCCGTCGATGGTGAAATCGCCGCGAAAACGCCAGTGACTGTCAGCGTGGCGCGAAAAGCGATCGAGGTTGCAGCGCCTTTCGATGGGCAATTTTGAATTTATAGGCTCGAGAAGAGCCCTTTGCTCTTATAGCCCAAAGGCCGCCGCCGTGGTGCACTACATCGACCCAATACTCGCTATTGGTTTCCAGTCCCATACCATAGTATTTGACCTCACCCACCGGCACAGTTGGTGTTCGGCGCTGGAAGACTTTTGCTAAGACATAGGGCTTACAGTCAACAAGGGCGGCTAAATTACGCGAAACTCTAGTAGCGTAAAACGGGCGGGGCCGGTGCTGAAGGCACCGTGGGCGCGGCCTGATGGCCCGCCAAAGGCAATTCCAATTTGACTCGTCTCCGCGAGTGCAGCCCGGAATGCTTCGGGGTTTGTGACGACCGTTTTGCCCATCACCGAGATCCATTGTGGGTCAGATAAATTGACTATGATTTGATGTTCTCCAGGCGCGACCTCTTTTACGGATTGCGCAGGGGCATACCACCGATAGAACTCATATCGCCCTTTCGCGCTCCAAGTGTCCCCTCGCCGCTGAAAGTAAAGGGACACAGTTGCGGGTTGATCGGGAGTTTCTTGCGGTGCAAACCGAACACCCCGGGCAGCATCTATGCGGTAATGCATGATGATCTTGGAAGCTTTCGACAGCGGACCGGGATCGAACGTCACCGCATGAACATGACCAGCGTCTGCATTGGGGTACGGAAATTCAAAAGACCAGATACCCCTTTTAACAGGCGTTGGTTTTAATGGCATTCCAACTGAATAGTTCCGTCCGCGAACGTCGGGACCGATCTCCCAACCTGCTGCCTCTTGGGCAATGGATTGAGAAGCAGTGCTTATGGCACTGGCTACCGCCAAGAAACCAACGGCGCCGAAGGCAGAAAGATAACGCATGGCTGTTCCTTAAAATATTAAGGTCATGCCGTGCCTAGCGTGAGCTATCCCTGAACATTTTGTTCAGTCTCAGGAAAGGTGGAAGGCCGCTCCTAAAAGGATCCAGGCACTTCACGCTGCGCTACACTTGGGTCCTGCGGCAACGGCAAAACCCGGCGGTCGTTGCGTGCCGTCGTGCTTTGCGCACTTTGACCGGTTGAAACTGGTGTGCAGCTGCGTCCAGCTACAAAATCGAGCGCAGTGCGGAGCGAGGCTTCTGTCGGGTCGCCAAGCGGCCGGGTGATGTCGTCGGCGGCAGCGCATGTAGCCCCCATTGTCGCCGCAAGACCCGAATAATAATCGCCCTGACCGGCGGCATTATCTTTGGCAAAGGCGACCACGCGAATCCGATCGTCGCAAGCGGCTTGATCGATTGCTATCTGACCCACCGGCTTGCCAAAAGTGTTGCTGCCAATCAGTGCCGCATTGGCGCGAAGATAGGGAATGAAGCTGTTCATGACCAACTCGCTTGCAGAAGCCGTGGCACTGGTCGAAATGAAAGCAATCTTGATTGGCGAGACCGACTGCGGCTGAACCACAAATCGCTTTGTTTCATTGTTCGACGATTTCGACTGACGAAAACGTGTCACCGAAAAAATGTCGCTGCTGAAGCGGTTACCGCCGAGCAAATCGCCCATCAACTCAGCGGTCGAAACCAGCCCACCGCCATTGTACCTAAAGTCGATCACAAAATTCGTAATGCCCTGTGCTCGGAAATCGGCGAACGCAGTGCGCAACTGATCATTGGCCGTCGATATAAAGGTCCGCATGTTGATATAGCCGACTCGCTGACCGCCATTGTCGATCACTTTGACACCATATCGCGAGGACAGCGGGTCTATGTTAAAATTCGTCTTGGTCACGGTCAGATCGCGCGTACCTGTGGCATCACTAATGCGTATCACTCGGCTGGTGCCAGCCGTGCTTGGGCCCAAAGCGTTGGTAACCCCGCTTGGCCCTTGTGATGCCAGTATCTCGGTTACCGGGACCAAATTTGACGAACTGGTGCCAATAGCCAGAATTTCGGTCCCACGGTCGATCCCCGCAGCCAGAGCCGGGGCGCCCTCGAATGCCTCGATAACGAACACTCGATTGCCTTGATATGACAAACGTATTCCAAAACCTGCCGTAGAACCCGACGCCAAGAACGCGTTCTCCTCTTGAATAGACGTAATGAAAGTGAAAAACCGGTCGCGCCCTTGCCCGCGTGCTGTCGC
>JBKJLZ010000005.1:0-2950 GCA_046596705.1 Sphingorhabdus sp.
TCGCAAGCTAACGCGATCCAGATATTTTCAGCGTGGTCGAACTGCATTTCGATATTGTGGGAACGCAAGGAGTTTCGACTGCGCTCGACACAAGCCGAAAATAAAGTCATGACACACAGATGACCATGAAACTGATTATCGGCAACAAAGCCTATTCAAGCTGGTCGCTTCGTGGCTGGCTGGCCGCCAAGCAATCAGGCCTTGGCTTCGATGAAATGACCGTACCGCTATACGATGACGGCTGGGACGAGCGCAAACGCGAAGAGGATCTGGCACCTTCATCGGGTAAGGTCCCGATCCTGTGGGACGGGGAAACCGTGGTTTGGGACAGCCTTGCGATTATCGACTGGCTCGCCGACAAGGTCGGGCGGGAGCGTTACTGGCCTAAGGACGAAGTCGCGCGGGGTATGGCGCGGTCGATGTCTGCGGAAATGCACTGCGGCTATATGGCCTTACGCCGCGAATGCCCGATGAACACGCGTAAGACTTTGACGGGTGTAACGGTTTCAGAGGAAACGCGTGCCGACGCCATCCGTATCCTGCAAACATGGGCCGAAGCGCGCTCGCGTTTTGGCCGCGAAGGGCCTTATCTGTTCGGGACGTTCACTGCCGCCGATATCATGTTCGCGCCAGTGGTCACGCGTTTTGTAACCTATGGGTTCACCCTGCCCGGTTTTGCGGAAGCTTATGTCGAAGCGATGATGGCGCATCCCTGGATGCTGGAATGGTATGATGCTGCAGCAGAAGAGCCTTGGACGATCAAGAAGATAGAGGATGCGGCGAAGGCTTAGGGAACCGCTGCCCCTAGTTGCGCATTTAGGTTGCCAAAAAATAAATAGAATAGGGTATATTGCATCACTTGGGGGAATGAGCACGCATGGGAGAAGCAGCCGACGATGAGCGCAGGCAGGGCAATGTTCGCCGGTTAGCGCTGGCAGAACTTGGCGATCGGTTTCGTGACCTGACCGACCCGAACGAAATTGCTTTTGCGGCGGCTGAAATACTTGGAGAGACCCTTGGCGTCACCGGAGCAGGTTATGGCACGATTGATAGGACAACTGAAACGGTCCGTGTTGCACGGGATTGGAACGTAGCAGGCGTTCAAAGCATTGCCGGACTGTTACCTATTAAAGAATATTGGCCGTATATCGACGAACTTGACCTAGGAGCCACTGTCGCCATTGCCGATGTGGTTGAGGATCGACGAACAGCGGCAGTGGCGAATGCTCTGAAATCAATCGGAGTACAAGCGCTCGTTAACATGCCGGTGACCGAGCACGGCAACTTGGTTGCGCTGTTTTATGTGCACAGCCAGACGCAGCGCACTTGGTCTGTCGACGAACTTGAGTTCATTCGCGAAGTCTCTGGCCGCACGCGAGCGGCGGTCGAACGACGGCGGAATGAGGCTGCTCTGCGCGAAAGTGAGACTCGGTTTAGGCAGATTGCCGATTCTGCACCAGTACCGATGTGGGTTACAGACCTTGATCGCAAGCGCAGCTTTGTAAACCGCGCTTATTCCGAATTTCTTGGCGTTCCATATGCCGACGCATTGACGTTCGACTGGCGCGATATTCTTCACCCTGACGATCATGATCGAATTGTCGCAGAATCGCTCAGCGGCGAAGCATCGCTCAAGCCTTTTGTGCTAGAGGCGCGGTATCGTGGCGGCGATGGCGAATGGCACTGGCTAAAATCGGAATCGCAACCGAGACATGGGCCCGACGGCAACCTTATTGGCTTCATAGGAATCGCGCATGATGTGACTGAAGCTAGAGAAGCCGAAGTTGTGTTGCGCGATAGCGAGCAGCGATTTCGCGAACAGTTCGAAAGCGCAAATGACTTCATCTTTACCACCGACCTGGAAATGCGCGTCACCTCTTGCAATCCAGCAGTCGCAAAAGCGCTTGGCGGCACACCCGAAGAGATGATCGGCCACCGCATTTCCGATTACACCCCGCCGGAAACCTGGGAACATAACAAGGCAATGCTTGCCGCAAAACTCGCCGGCAAGGGCGACGCAACTCGGTATGAAGTCGAGGTTTTCAATGCTCTCGGGGAACGCATGATGTGGGAAATAAACTCCCGCCTCGTCCGAGATGCAAGCGGCACGCCCACTGGGTTGCACGCGATCGGACGTGATGTAACCGAACGCATTCGCGCGCAGCGGATGTTGAAGGAAGCTCATGAGCGTGCCGAGGCGGATGCTGCTCAGCAGGCGGCAATACTTGGCCAGCTAGCCGAAGGTGTGATCATCACCGATGCCGACGGACGCATCAAATTTGTCAACGACGCGGCCACCAGATTGCACGGTGTTGCAGCGCTCGATGTCGCGCCATCCGAATATTCGAACACTTACCAATTGTTTCGCGAAGACGGGTCGCCTTATCCGTCCGAAGAACTGCCGCTTGCACGCGCTGTCGTGCACGGGGAAACGGTTACCGATGCTCGCTGGCGGATACGCCGTCCCGACGGCACCGAAGTGCTCGCCATCGGCAACGCTCAGCCAATATTTGGTACCGATGGAAAATCAATTGGTGCGGTGCTGACTGTTCGCGATGATACCGCCCGCCACGCTGCAGAACTGGCGCTGCGTGACATGAACGAAACCTTGGAATTGCGTGTCGCCAAACGAAATGCTGAACTGGAGCTGGCGCAAGAGGCGCTGCGTCAGTCGCAAAAACTGGAGGCGATGGGACAACTAACCGGCGGCGTAGCGCATGATTTCAACAATTTGCTAACTCCGATACTCGGCAGCCTCGATATGTTGCAACGCAAGGGATTGGGTGATGCACGTCAGCAGCGGCTAATTGACGGTGCATTGCAATCGGCCGAGCGGGCCAAATTGTTGGTGCAACGGCTACTTGCTTTTGCTCGCCGTCAACCCCTGCAGGCCAGCGCAGTCGACGTTGGCGAGCTGATTTCTGGTATGGCCGATTTGATCGACAGCACC
>JBKJLZ010000028.1:0-3365 GCA_046596705.1 Sphingorhabdus sp.
TCCAGTGCACTGCAGAGCACATCTTCTGGACGACGGTAGTATATATCTCAGCTGGGTTCGCCGGTCACGGATCGATTTCGGTTGGAACGATGGCGTCGATCAGGCTTTGGTGGAAGATGCAGAAAGCTATAGCGTGTCGCTTATATTGGGCGGTCAAACTTTGCGACAATGGTTTACTGCAACAAACGAGGTTACGGTGCAGGCCGACGGACTCTCCGTCGCTTTATTGCCGGGCGGAACAACATTCGTTTTCGAGGTGCGGCAAATTGGCCGCCATATGATGTCGGCGCCAGCAACGGTCCACGTCACGTTGCCGACATGACAGTTATGTTCCATATAAAGGAGACAGGTTTTGAGCGAAACAGAAAGTGCGCGGCATCAACTGCCGTTTTTAGCGGTAGCGCAGGCATATAAGGAGATCACCCATAACGAGGCACTGACTCGAATTGATGCGTTGTTGCACCCTGTAATTGAAGGCCTGGCAGCGGCACCCCCAGTATTATTGATGAGTAATGCCGGACAGTCATGGCTGGTAATTGAAGGTTCGACGGGCGAGTGGCAGGGCAGAAATGGTCAAATCGCTTATTGGACCGGGGGTAGCTGGCGATATATTGAGCCTACTCAAGCGATGCGAGTGAGGAACCGGTCCACAGCCACGGATCTGGTGCGAATAGGCAACGAATGGATTGCTGCGCCTGTGATCAGCAATCCGCAGGCCGGTACGGTAATTGATGTAGAGGCACGCGCTGCAATTATGTCAGTTTTGTCTCATTTCAAGACTATAGGACAGTTTGCACTGTAAAATAAAGCGCGCGAGAGTTTCACAGCGTTTGGGATAAAAAGGCGACATTTATGCAACAGTTTCAGCGTAAAGCGACTTGCATCAAGGGAACATAATCGGTAGACGAACGTTCTCGAATTTCCATTCCTAGAAAGAAAAGGGGAAAACTGATGCGTAAGTTGGCCATAAGTTTGGCGCTCGCTTCTACTGCTCTGGCATCACCGGCATTAGCCCGCGATGATCAGTGGTATGTCGGAGTTGATGGCGGTGTCATGATTGTCGAAGATCTAGATTTAGATATCGGCGCTCAAAACAATGCAGCTACCGTCGATACCGACGTTGGTTATGACTTCGGTGCGGTAGTCGGCTATGATTTCGGCGGCTTCCGTCTTGAATCAGAAGTTTCGTATCGCGAAGCTGATACGTCGCAATTCAGCAGCACTGGGCCTGTCCTTCCATCTGGTTCGGGTACGGCATTGCAGCGTGGCGGAACATACGACATCGGCGGTGACGTGAATGCTCTCAGCTTCATGGTCAACGGCCTGCTCGATTTCGGTGACGATGATGGCATTCAGGGTTTTGTCGGTGGCGGCGTCGGTGTTGCTCGTATTGATCTTCAAAATCAGTTCGCTGCTCCGTCCTATCTCGACGATTCGGATACTGGGTTTGCTTGGCAAGCGCTTGCCGGTGTTCGCGCGCCGCTAAGCGATAGCTGGGATGTTGGCTTGAAGTATCGCTTCTTCAATGCCGATAAAGTTAATCTTGTTAGCCGTCTTGGTCAGGATGTGGACACTCGTTTCCGTTCACACAGCATCATGGGTAGCTTGATTTATAACTTTGGTGGCGCGCCAGAAGTTGTGGAAGTGGCACCGCCACCTCCGCCTCCTGTGTTTGTTCCACCGCCTCCGCCTCCGCCCCCACCACCACCGGTGGTGACATGCAACAGCGGTCCGTACATCGTATTCTTTGACTGGGATAAGTCGAACTTGCGTCCGGATGCTGCTGGTGTTTTGGACAACGCCGTCGCTCAATATGCGAACTGCGGTAATGCGAGGGTTATGCTTGCTGGTCACGCCGATAAGTCGGGTACCGCAACTTATAACGTTGGCTTGTCGCAACGTCGTAACGCAACGGTTCGTTCGTATCTCGAATCGAAGGGCGTTTCGTCTATCACAACCGAAGCCTTCGGTGAATCAGCTCCGCTGGTTCAAACCGCAGATGGTGAGCGTGAACCGCAAAACCGTCGTGTTGAAGTTAGCTACGGTCCGGGTTCCGGAATGTAAGCTTTCGACATTGTCGATTATGATGGGGGCTGGTCGAAGGACCGGCCCCTTTTCATTTGGAGTTGAACATCGGCGTCTTGGCCGTGTAGGAAAACATGATGAACTCGAAACTGAAAATTGCCGGGAAATTTACTACCATATCTTTGGCAATGGCCGTTTCCGCATGCGTTCACCAACCAAATACGGACAAGGCGGTTGCCCGGGCTTCATTGATTAATGCTCAAGGCCAAGATAGCGGCACCGTGACCATAATTGGAACGCCCGGTAGATTAGCAATGCGAATCGGTGCCAAAGGCGTACCAGCCGGCGCACACGGAATTCACCTTCACCAGGTCGGTAAGTGCGATGCACCTGCATTCGATAGTGCTGGGCCACACTGGAACCCTGCTGGTCGTAAGCACGGACTTGAAAATAGCAATGGACCGCACGCCGGCGATTTTCCCAATGTCGAAGCTGATTCTGCGGGCAATATTTTGACTTCAATTCCTCTGGAACCGCTGGAACTGACCGGTGGTAGCCAAGCTTTGCTTGATGCCGACGGTGCTTCGGTGGTAATTCATGCCAAAGCCGACGACAATATGTCAGACCCTTCCGGCAATAGCGGTCCCAGAATATTATGCGGCATTGTGAAATCGGTAGGCTGATTATCACGCCACTTTTTTGATGTTCTCAACCGATCCTGTGGCCGCATCAACTAACTTAGTTTCAAGCGTCTTTATCCTCGATTTATTTTCGATCTTGCCACCAAGTAGGTCAGTTACATAGAAAGTATCGACTGCGCGCTCGCCATAGGTGGCGATATGCGCGCTGTGTAGAGTTACCTTTGATTCAAACAAAACCTTCGCCAGATTATTGAGCAAAGCTGGTCGGTCGAGCGCGTTCACCTCGACTACCGTGAAACGGTTCGACGCCTGATTGTCGATAAACACAGATGGCGCAATTTTGAACGCATCGGCGCGACGCAACGCCTTTGGTTTGGCATTGAGTTGATTCATTAGCCGTGCCCGATCAGTCAATGCCTCCTTTATTGTGCGCGACAGCCGTGCAATCTGGTTCGCCTCTTGAAATGGCCGACCCAACGGATCTTGTACCAAAAAATTATCGACAGCCATGCCGTCGGCACTGGTATGGATACGCGCATCGATGATGTTGCCACCGGCAAGATGGATTGCTCCGGCGATTCGGTAGAAAAGGCCGGGGTGATCCGCAGCAAATACCGTTATCAGCGTGGCCCCCCGTTCTGGGTAATAGCAAGCATCGATGGCCAGCTCGGTGTCTCCGCTTGCGATTAGATGCCGCGC
>JBKJLZ010000128.1:0-4000 GCA_046596705.1 Sphingorhabdus sp.
GCCGTCTGGCACCGCTGCCAAAATGCGGTCGCGATACGCCGCGGCTGCCTCGACACTGGTCACCGGCGGCGAAAGGTTCGGCATCACTATTGCGCGCGCAAACTGACGCGCGGTAAAGGGCACCACGCCTCGCATCACATCGCCATCACGCAGATGCACATGCCAGTCATCGGGGCGGCGGATGGTCAATATATCAGTCATGCCTTCCCTTTAAGCGAAGCCGACCCTATCTGTCACCTATGCCAAATCCTCGCCTATTCGATCGAGCCGTCATTCGCCTGTCCGCCACTGAAGCTGGCGAAGATGTGCGCGGGTTTTTGCAAGGGCTGGTGACTCAGGATGCAGCCGCTGAAATGCCGCTTTGGGCCGGACTGCTGAGTCCGCAGGGGAAGGCGCTATTCGATTTTATTCTGTGGGCCGACGGCGACCACGTGCTGATCGATTGCGAAGGCGCACAGGCAGAAGCGTTGATGCGTCGGCTGTCGATGTACCGGTTGCGGCGCAAGATTGCGATTGTCATAGATGCCGATGTGGGCGTTTTCTGGTCCAAGGATGGCGCTGGCGATCCGCGTCACGCCGATCTCGGCAAGCGCTGGATAGGTCCGATCTCCGCAGACGCCACTGACGCCACTGACGCATTTCGCACGCACCGCCTTACGCTTGGCATCACCGAAGGCATTGCCGAACTCGGCAGCGACCAGACCTTGTGGCTGGAGGCTAACGCCGCTGAACTGAACGGCGTGTCCTTCTCCAAGGGCTGTTATGTTGGGCAGGAAAATACTGCCCGGATGAACTGGCGGCAAAAGGTCAACCGGCGCATGGTCGTTGTGCCGTTGGCCGACGCGGACCCAAAACGGCAGCGCGTCGCCTATCCAGAACTCGGCCTGTCGGTAGAGCATCGTCGGGTCGAGGATATGGCCACGCTTGATCTGCCCGAGTGGCAACGCGCGACGATCAGCTAAGCTGCGCGGCGGTGGTCATAGCCTTCGGTCGCGAGCATTACAGTTTTCGGAATTGGCTGCTCACCCGACAGATAATAGGCTATCATCCGGCGCGATAACCCAAGCGCCTCTGCGGCCCGGTCAAGCGTCAACTGGTGATGCTCCATCCACTGCCGAAATGCCAAGGCAGGCATAGTTTCCCCCGCCTGCTCGTCGGCCCAACGCCGCAATTGCTGCGCGCCGAAGTCGATGCCGCATGGCCATTCAACCGACCAGCGATCCTCCGACAATGCGGCTTGGGCAAATTCAGCGACGTTGGTGAGCGGGGCTAAATTTTTACGGCTGGCAATGATGGCCGAAAGATCGACGATTGCTTTCCGGCCATCGTCCCAACCAACGATCAAAGCCTGCGCGTCGCCAATGGCAACATAAGCGAGTTTTTCAATGCTCATGCTTCGTCTCCGCTAAACTCTTCCCATTTGGCAGTCAGCAACAACTGGTTTGCCGCTGCCCAATCCAACGCCTCACGCAGATCGACTTTGCCGGACATTGCCATAACTTCTAGCGTATCAATTCGAACCTGCGCCGCACCCTCACGCCCCAGCACATGAAAATGTGGAGGATTGTGGTCGGCGAAATACATCGCGATTTCCGATGTTGAAAAGCGGATCAGGCGAGGCATTTCAGCGACAATAGTGCAATGATTGCACTATTGCAAGCGGTCACACATCCAAGTTCGCAACATTCAGCGCATTCTCCACAATGAAGTCACGCCTTGGCTCAACGACTTCGCCCATCAGCTTGGTGAAGATATCATCGGCGAGATCGGCTTGTTCGATCTCTACACGCAACAACGAGCGGTGGGTGGGATCAAGCGTCGTGTCCCACAATTGCTCGGCGTTCATTTCGCCAAGTCCTTTGTAACGCGAGATCGATAGGCCCTTTCGCCCAGCTGCCAGCACGGCGTCGAGCAGTTCAGAAGGCCGTGTGATATGGCCTTTGGAATTGCTGTCAGATTTTGGTGAGCGCCTTACCTGATCGTCGGCATTGTCTTCGGCATCATCGGCCTCGATTGCTTCGTCGACGTCCGCCTCCGCTTCGACCTGCGCCGTTACAGCAGTCGTTTTCGTCAGCCGGGCAGGTGCGGCATAGCTATCGCTTTCTTCGCTCGCCAGCTTGTGCAGCTTACGCGCTTCAGCTGACAGCAGAAATGCGGCTTCGATGACGTGATAATCGGTAACGCCTCGCCACAGCCGTTCGAACTGGTAGCCGCCTTCCTCGGAAACGCGCCCCGCCCATTTGCCTTCATTGTCCTGCGCCTGCATCCATGCCGCAGCCTTGGCAACCGCCGCCGCCCTGTCACGACCATCCAGTTCGGGGTCAAGTGCGCCGGTCAGAGCCATTGCCTCGATAATGGTGCCGTCATAGCGACGCGGGATATAGGCCATCAGGCTGCGCATCCGCCGCGCATGTTCGACAAGTGCCGCAAGATCGTTGCCGCTGCGAGCGCCACCCGAAGTTTCGAGGATCATACCAGTCAGACCGACACCAACCAGATGCACGTCGAGTGCATTGTCATCCTTCACGTAAATCTCGCTCCGGCCCTTGGCGACCTTGTACAGCGGTGGTTGAGCGATGAAGAGATGCCCGCGTTCGATAATCTCGGGCATCTGCCGGTAGAAAAACGTCAGTAAAAGCGTGCGGATATGCGAACCGTCGACATCAGCGTCGGTCATGATCACGATCTTGTGGTAGCGGAGTTTTTCAATATTGAAATCATCGCGGCCAATGCCAGTACCCATTGCCTGGATCAGTGTGCCAACCTCTTTTGATGACAGCATCCGGTCGAAACGCGCGCGTTCGACGTTCAAAATTTTACCTTTCAGCGGCAATATGGCCTGATAATGCCGATCGCGGCCTTGCTTGGCTGAACCACCAGCGGAATCGCCTTCGACAAGGAACAATTCAGACTTCGCTGGGTCTTTTTCCTGACAATCGGCAAGTTTACCGGGTAATGATGCAATGCTCATCACCGATTTGCGGCTGGCTTCGCGTGCCTTGCGCGCCGCCTCGCGCGCGGCGGCGGCGTCGATGACTTTTTGAATAACGGTTTTCGCGTGACCGGGATTTTCTTCTAGCCAGTCACTCATCCTGTCGGCCATCAGGCTTTCGAGCGGCTGCCGTACCTCGGAAGATACCAGCTTATCCTTAGTCTGCGATGAAAATTTAGGGTCAGGCAATTTGACCGACACAATCGCGGTCAGACCTTCGCGCATGTCGTCGCCGGTCAGCGCAATTTTCTCTTTTTTCAATATGCCGGTTTTCTCGGCGTAATTGTTGATCGTCCGAGTCAGTGCCGAACGGAACGCCGCGAGATGAGTCCCACCATCGCGCTGCGGAATGTTGTTGGTGAAGCATAGGACGTTTTCGTAATAGCTGTCATTCCATTCGAGCGCGACATCTATGCCAATGCCGTCACGTTGCGACGTTATAGTAATAGGTTCGGCAAGCATTGGTACTTTGTTACGATCGAGATATTGGACAAATGCGCCGATCCCGCCCTCGTAATAAAGGTCGATTTCTTTGATGTCGGAATGGCGAGAATCGCGCAGCAGGATGTGCACCCCGGAATTGAGGAACGCCAATTCGCGGTAGCGATGCTCCAATTTGTCGAAATCGAATTCGGTGACATTTTTGAACGTCTCGGTCGATGGCACAAATGATACCCGAGTCCCGTTTTTTGGCTTGCCATCAACGATCGGCGCATCGCCGGTAATCGCAAGCGGTGCCACTGCATCGCCATAAGCGAAACGCATTTCGTGTTGTTTGCCGTCGCGCCAGATGATCAGGTCGAGATATTCGGAAAGCGCGTTGACCACCGATACGCCGACGCCGTGCAGGCCGCCAGAAACCTTATAAGCATTGTCGTCGCTGGTGTTCTCGAACTTACCGCCTGCATGCAACTGGGTCATGATAACCTCGGCCGCAGAGACACCCTCTTCGCTGTGCATTCCCGTGGGGATGCCGCGGCCATTGTCCTCTACCGATACCGAACCGTC
>JBKJLZ010000140.1:0-5782 GCA_046596705.1 Sphingorhabdus sp.
GTGGCGGCCTGGGTTGGCGTGGTGAGGAGGGCGGAGATCAGAAGGATCGAGAGTGTTGTGTGCATGGTGGGTTGGTAAAGATTGGTGGGGATTTGTCTAGCCGGAAGAACCGTAGTCCTGAGCAGCGGTCGCGGAGCGGCTGCGTCCGCCGAAGGGCGCCCATCTGCCAAGCACTGCGCCCGGCGGAGAAGCGCCCTTCGACTTTCGCCAGCGATTACGCGCTGATGGCTCAAGATTACGGTAATTTAATCGTCAACTTTAAAGCGCACGTAACCTCGGCTCCGCCTCATCAAGCGATTTGCGGATAATTCCAACCAGTTCGTCGATCTGCTCTGTTGTGATAATGAGCGGTGGGCACATCACGATGCTATCGCGGATGCCGCGGACCATCAGGCCGTTTGCAATACAATGGTCGCGGACCTTTGGACCGGCGGTGCCTTCAGCGCCGCCGAACCTTGCGCCGGTAGCTTTGTCGGCAACGATTTCGACTGCACCAAGCAGACCGATCGAGCGGGCCTCTCCAACCAGTGGATGGTCGTTAAGGCTGGCCAATGCCTTCGCCAGATAAGGGCCGGTTTCGCTGCGAGTGCGCTCAACCAACCCTTCACGTTCGATGATTTCGATATTGCGCAAGGCCACGGCAGCAGCAACCGGATGGCCCGAATATGTGTAACCATGGACGAAATCGCCGCCAGTTTTCAGTGTGGCAACGATGTCGGCGCTGACCGCGACCGCGCTTATCGGCAAGTAACCCGACGACAGCCCCTTGGCCATCGCGATGATGTCGGGTTTAACGCCCATGCTCTCATGGCCCCACATATTGCCGGTGCGACCAAAGCCGCAGATGACCTCGTCGCAGATCATCAATATGCCATATTTGCGGCAGATCGCTTCAACTTGCGGCCAGTAATTCGGGGGCGGGATGATAACGCCTCCAGCGCCTTGCACCGGCTCGCCGATGAAGGCTGCGACGTTTTGAGGGCCAACTTCGATGATTTTATCTTCGATGGCCTGCGCGCATACATTGCCGAAATCCTCCGGCGTCATGTCGCGGCCTTCGTTATACCAATAAGGCTGGCGAACGTGCTCGATTCCCGCGACCGGCACTTGGCCCTTAATGTGCATGCCCTGATCATGCATCATTTTCATGCCGCCAAGGCTGACGCCAGCGACAGTCGAGCCGTGATAGGCATTGCGACGGCTGATGAAAACGGTCCGGCTGGTTTCGCCCTTTACCTGCCAATAATGACGGACCATGCGAAATATGGTGTCGTTGGCTTCGCTGCCTGATGCGTTGAAGAAGACATGCGGCAGGCGGTTTTGTGTAAGGCTTGCGATCTTCTGCGCCAGCAGCACCGTGGGCGGGTTCGCGGTTTTGAAGAAGGTATTGTAAAACGGCAGCTCAAGCATCTGCTCGCGCGCAACGTCGGCTAGCTCAGCGCGGCCATAGCCGACATTAACGCACCACAACCCTGCCATTCCGTCGAGAATTCGGTTGCCGTCGCCGTCATAGATGTAGCAGCCATCGGCATGAGTGATGATCCGGCTGCCGCCTAAATCCTCAATTTCCTGCCAGTCGGCTTGGGCTGGTAAGTGGTGAGCGATGTCGAGACGGCGGAGTTCGGCGATATTGTAATTGCGAGGCATGTTTTCTCTCCAGATGATTTGATCGAATTGCAACGCGCAACCGATCAGGGGGAGAATCCGAGCCTTGCCAAATACCGGTTTACCCGCATCGTTATGCCGCCCCGATCAGTTCGCGGCCAATCAGCATCCGGCGGATTTCATTGGTACCTGCACCGATGTCGAGCAGTTTGGCATCGCGGAAAAGCCGTTCGACCGGCCAATCCTTGGTATAGCCAGCGCCACCGAGTGCCTGGATCGCCTCGTTGGCAACTTTTACCGCGTTCTCGGATGCCAGCAAAATCACGCCTGCCGCATCGAACCGCGTCGTCTGACCAGAATCGCATGCCCGCGCGACCGCATAGGTATATGCCCTCGCTGAATTGAGCGCGACATACATGTCGGCAATCTTACCCTGCATGAGCTGAAACGCACCTATCGGTTTGCCGAACTGCTGGCGCTCGCGCACAAACGGCAGCACAACGTCGAGACAGGCCTGCATGATGCCCAGCTGTAAACCGGCGAGTACTACTCGTTCGTAATCGAGGCCGCTCATCAACACGCCAACGCCGCCATGCAAGGGGCCCATAATCTGCTCTTCGCTTACGAAGCAATCGTTGAAGACGAGTTCCGCTGTTGGGCTCCCACGCATACCCATTTTATCGATTTTCTGGCCGATGGAGAAGCCCTCCATGCCTTTCTCGATTAGAAAGGCCGAAATGCCGCGCGAGCCGCTTTCAGGTGCGGTCTTCGCATAAACAACTAACGTATCGGCGTAAGTCGCGTTGGTGATCCAGAATTTCGTGCCGTTAAGCACGTAGCCACCCTGCACGGTATCGGCACGCAGCTTCATCGACACTACGTCGGATCCAGCGCTCGCTTCGGACATAGCAAGGCTGCCGACATGTTCTCCGGAGATCAGCTTGGGCAGATATTTCGCCTTTTGCTCCGGGTTGCCCCAGCGGCGAACCTGATTGACGCACAAATTGCTGTGCGCGCCGTAGCTTAGCCCTATCGATGCCGATGCACGGCTGACTTCCTCAACTGCGATTACATGCTCTAAATAGCCGAGCCCGAGACCGCCATCTTCTTCGTCAACCGTAATCCCGTGTAGACCCAATTCGCCCATTGCGGTCCATAATTCATTGCGGGGGAACCAGTCGTCGGCGTCTATTTTTGCAGCCAATGGCGCAATCTTATCACTGGCGAAACGCTGCGTGCTATCGCGGATCATCTCGGCATTTTCGCCTAGTGCGAAGTCGAGTTGTGGGAGAGTGTTCATGAGCGCTCCCTGCCAGTTATTTTCACCACTCGCAAGACAGGCCAGTGCTAGGGACTAGTCATTCCCCACGCTTTTGCCTATCGCGCAGTTGATTACTCCGCATAGAGGCCAAGCAATGGATCAAACCGCCGTTACCGAACAGATGCGTCTTGGCCTGCGGCGCTTTGCCAAGGCGGTGATGGTCGTCAGTGCGCGCCATGACGGAGTGCGCTATGCGATGTCCGCAACGGCGTGCAGCGAAGTCAGTCTCGATCCGCCGACAATGCTGGTCTGCGTAAACCAGACGTCGTCGATGCATGTCCCGCTGGCGGCAGGGGCGGATTTCGCCATCAATATGCTGCATTCTGGACAGGAGCAAATCTCGCGCAATTGTGCAGGTGTAAAGCGCGGCGAGGAGCGGTTCAGCGAGGGCGACTGGCAAGATGATGAAGGAACGCCATTCCTTGCCGATGGTCAGGCTAGCTTTATCTGCCGCATCGTCAACCGCGCCGATCACGGTACGCACAGCGTTTTCATTGGCGAAGTCCGCGCAGCCTATGCAGCTGAGATTGTCGATCCGTTGATCTATGTCGATGGCCGCTACCTCGAGCCGGCACATCAGGGCTCATGACCCAGAATTATGATGTACTGATTGTCGGCGGCGGCCATGGTGGAGCACAGGCAGCGATCGCACTGCGGCAAGCAAAGTTTGCAGGGTCGATTGCGATTGCCACCGATGAGCACGAATATCCGTATGAGCGTCCGCCATTGTCAAAAGACTATCTCAGCGGCGAAAAGACATTTGATCGGATGTTGATCCGTCCTGCGGCTTTCTGGGCCGAACGTGAGATTGCTGTTTTGCTCGGCAAGCGGGTCGACGCAGTGGACGCAACCGCCTGTTCCGTGACCACAGCGGATGGTGACACGATCAGTTATACACAACTGATCTGGGCGACCGGCGGAACCCCACGATGGTTGCAATGCGATGGCGCCAATCTGGACGGTGTTCATTATGTTCGGAACCGGCGCGACGTAGACCGGATTTTGGGTGGCCTCGATAAGGTGACTGAGGTCGTTGTGATCGGCGGCGGTTACATCGGACTTGAGGCTGCGGCGATCCTGAGCAAAATTGGCAAACGGGTGACGCTGCTGGAAATGCAGAATCGTGTGCTTGCGCGAGTGGCCGGTGAAGATCTGTCTCGCTTTTACGAAGTCGAGCACCGCGCTCAAGGTGTGGATGTGCGTTTGAATACCGAAGTATCGGCGATCGTAGGCGACGACCGCGTAACCGGCATAAGGCTGAGTGACGACACTATCGTTCCGGCGCAAATGGTGATTGTCGGCATTGGCATAATACCGTCGGTCGGGCCGCTTTTGACTGCAGGAGCGGCTGGCGGAAACGGTGTCGACGTCGACGAATACTGTCGGACGTCGCTGCCCGATATTTTTGCCATTGGTGATTGCGCGGCACATGCCAATGATTTTGCTGGCGGGACCGTGATGCGGTTGGAATCTGTGCAGAATGCCAACGATATGGCGAGTGCAGTGGCAAAGAGCATCACCGGGGAAGCAACTGCCTATCATGCGGTGCCCTGGTTCTGGTCGAACCAGTATGACTTGCGGTTGCAGACCATCGGGCTGTCGGTCGATTATGACGCAACGGTTTTACGCGGCGACCCGTTGATGCGGAGTTTTTCAGTGATTTACCTTAAGCAGGGCCGGGTCATTGCGCTCGATTGCGTGAATGCGACTAAGGATTACGCACAAGGGCGGGCGCTGATCGTTGCCGGATCTGTATTCACGCCAGATGAGCTGGCTGACACATCCGTTACGCTGAAAGACCTCGCGCTAAACGCGGCGGCATAATTCGGCTCAAACATTGTTAAAACAGCGCGCCTTATTGACGGCCATATTGGGTCCAACCAATACTGGCAAAACCCATCTGGCGGTCGAACGCATGTGCGCGCATTCGAGCGGCATGATGGGCTTCCCGCTCCGTTTGCTAGCGCGCGAGATATACGACCGGGTGGTGGCGATCAAAGGCGTGGGGCAGGTCGCACTGATCACAGGTGAAGAGCGGATTGAACCTCCGAATGCTCGTTGGCATATCTGCACGGTCGAATCGATGCCTGTTGAAAAAGATGTCGCATTTGTCGCCATCGATGAAGGACAACTGGGAGCCGACCCCGAACGCGGGCATATTTTCACCGACCGGATGATGCATGCGCGTGGGCGCGAAGAAACAATGATCCTCGGATCGGAAAGCCTGCGACCGTTGATCCGCAGCTTGCTGCCCGAAGCCGAAATCATATCACGCCCGCGTTTTTCGACCCTTACCTATGGCGGCGCCAAAAAGCTTTCGCGCTTGCCAAAACGCTCGGCAATCGTCGCGTTCTCGGTCGAGCAGGTTTACGCAGTTGCAGAAACATTACGCCGGTTACGCGGCGGCGCGGCAGTGGTGATGGGCGCGCTGTCGCCGCGCACCCGCAACGCACAGGTGGCGATGTTTCAGTCCGGGGAAGTCGACTATCTTGTCGCGACAGACGCTATTGGCATGGGATTGAACCTTGATGTAGCGCATGTCGCATTTGCCGGGCTCGCCAAGTTTGATGGCAACCGCCGTAGACGGCTGACGGTATCCGAGATGGCGCAGATTGCTGGGCGGGCCGGACGTCATCAGCGTGACGGGACCTTTGGAACGTTGGCTGGTGAGGGTTATGAATTCACTCCTGAGGAAATTGCTGCAATTGAAAATCATGATTTCCCAAGGCTGGATTGGCTCTACTGGCGCGAAGCAGAACCGCGTTTTGACAGCATCGACACGCTGATCGGCGATCTGGAAATCAAGCCGACGCAAAAGGGTTTGGTTGCTGCGCCAAAGGCTATCGATCTCGCAGT
>JBKJLZ010000158.1:0-3746 GCA_046596705.1 Sphingorhabdus sp.
GAAGAACCTTGCGTAGCAGCAGCAGTTGCCGCGTTTATGCCGCCGGACAGCACCGACAACAATATCGAGCCGCCAAAGCGCTGCAGGAAATGACGGTTGACCTTACCGGCCACGCCAGCCCTGCCTAGCGAATCTACCGCTGGAGAACCGAGTGCGATTGTTACCCCGTCGGGCCGGATGAGCCGGGTCCAGACGATGAACACTCGGGAAGCGCCTTGCGCTACGCCGGACTCATACTGGCCAATGACTCGGCTTCCGGCTGGAATCAGGACGTCGCCCCCCTCGAAACTCAGCACATCGCGCTGGACGATGGCGCGGGCAAAACCCGGCAGATCAGAGTTCAACGCCGTTTCCATGACCGCCGCAATCATCGTGCCTTGTGGCACCAGCCGGTTGAGTCGGGGAAGCTGGATCGCTTCGACGACTTCGACATCCTCACGAGAAACGCGGGCAGAGAAGTTCTCCGAATTCGATAACTGTGGGCCGCGATCGGTTTGGGCGCCGGGCAAGCCCGCACTACCAGGTGCCGCACCTCCAGCAGGAGCGGGTCGCGAAGTTCCTGCCTGCGCGAAGTCCACAATCAGGATTGGCGGCCGGGCTCGTTCGGGTTCGCGAAGCGGGGCGGATGGCATTGCAGTCGCTGGCAAAAACGGTGACGTAGTCGCAATCGCGGCCGGTGCCGACGTTGTGCTGACGACGGCCACCGGCATGGGCTGCGCTAGCGGTGCCGCCGGAACGGCGGGTTGCGGCATTAGACTGGCGCTGCTGGTTGGATTCGCGGTCAAGGCCGGTAGATCGGCATCTTCTTGTGCTGTTGCCGAACGCGAACTTGCCAGTATCAGAAACACTGTAATGCCAAGCAAACCGAGCCCTCCAGCCACTGCACCAGTTGGCACCTTGCGCGGCGGCCGAGCTACAGCCAATGTCTTGATCGGTATTTGGTCGGTCATTTTTCGGTCCCATCGGAACGCCACACCGTGGCTAATCGCTTGCCTTCGCGGAGCGTGAACATCGCGCCCAATTGTTGGATGACAACAACCCGGCCCCGCATCGTCGAGTTGACCAAAGCTTCGTCTTTGCCAGGCTTGCCCAAAAAGATAGCAGGAACAGATACACTCTCGGCGAATTCAAAATAGGTCATCTGCCCATCATCCCAAATGCGTGCGGGCAGCAAACCGGCATCTCCAGCTTTGGCGTAGTTATAATTCTCGACCAACGGACGTTGTTCCGCAATTATCTCCTCGGTGAGGACGATAGGCGGTGGTGGATATTCGAACCGAACCACCCATGGCGTCGAAGCGCGCCTTGGTCCGGTGTCGAGTGCAAATATATAGCGACGGCGGTCGGTGATGACAGTCATGTTGGTCGCGGCGTTCTTCAACAAAGGTTTGAGAAACAGGTTACGCGCTCGCTTGTTCGGGACTACCTGCCATGCCAGTGCATCGCCAATTGCGACATTTTCGATCCGCTCGTCGGCAGCAAATTCAAGCGTAATCTGCCAACCTGGCGCGCCGGTGATTGGTATGATCCTGTCTGGGTCCCAAAAAACCGTTTGTACATGCGCGTCGGGTGATCTTTGCGCCTGAGCGGGTAACGCTAGCAGGAAAAGCGAAAGTGCGAGCAGCAATCTCATGAGGTGAACCCCTCAGCATCTCGGCGATAACGAGTGACTTGAAAGCCAAGCGGATTGTCGAACCGATCGGCAGCGCGCATTGGCCGACCGTTAAATCCGAAGCTAACTGCTGATACGAAAGAGCCAGTGGACGGCGTGCCACCACCGGGCGCGATCTGCGCAACATCGAACCTGACGATTGCCGAGCCTGGCGCTATCAACGACACGCTCTTAATTGTAACGGCAAGCGTATCCCCGCGATTGAGTGCGTTCAGCGGACTCGCCGCATTTTTCACCGACATGAACCGGATATATGCAGTCGACACGTCCCGCGCAGACATCAACTGAACCTGCCGGTACATGCGCGGAAGATCGGTCGAATCGAACGACTCTCGTGCTCGTATATAACGGGCCAGCTCGGCCTGGATAACCGCTTCATTCTGTGAAAGTGGACCTGGCGCAACACCGCTTGCAACTTGCACTGCACCGTTCTGGCGATCGACCGTCACGACATATGGTTCAACCGATTTCAGCGGCAATAATATCAGTAATGTTATCGCCAAAATAACCGCTAAAGCCGTTGCAATTCCGGCAATGATCCACGCGATTTTGCGTTCACGCAATACGGAGCCGTTCTGGGTTTCGACCCAACTACGCGCTCCATCAAAATAGTCTTCTTTTTCGGTCATGCATCCCTCCTGGCCGAAGTGCGGGTGCTGCGCTGCGCCCTGGGCAAAGCCGCCCGCCGTGACGACGGTGCAGCGAATATAATTTCGCGTGGTGTGTTCGCATCGCGGCGCGCCCGGCTACCTGTGGAAACTGTTGCCGACGACTGCATGAAGGAAGCCGCCCCTGCCATTGCCGGTTGAGGTGCCGCATCACGCCGTGCGGCTCTTTCGAGCATTTGAGCAATATGCACAGCGGACGATTGCTGTTCGACTGCGCCAGTAGACTTTGATGGAGCTTCTCTCATCATAATCTCTTGCGTTGGCGCAGGCGTCGCTGTTCCAGGTAAGCGAATGCCCGACGCGATTTTGCTGCCCGCCCAAACGGCAGAGAGCATAGACAGAGCAAAGATGATCGTCACCAGTCCGATCGGCGTAACCGCCTCATTCTCAAATCGTTCTAATGCCTGTTCCGAAAGCAGCCGGGTAATCATGGGATTGAGGATCGATAACTCGACTGCAGCGAGTACAAGTACAAACAGTGGCACAATCGCCGCCGCCGCCATTGCGGCTAGCCAGCGAGCTGCCATGCCCCGCGTCGCATCAAACAAAATTAACCCGGCAATCAACGGAGTGACCGCCAGAAGCAGTGCCAGCAATATACGGGCGACAACCAGCAGGCCGAGGATCGACAAAGTCAGGAAATAACTTGAAACGGTAAGAGTCATCGCTGCTGCTGCCGGACCACCGACCAGCGGCGACGCAATGCCAGCACGTGTGCGGTATCCGACGCTCGCATCTTCCAATCCGTCAAGCGCGGCCTGCAAACCAGTGATCGGGTCAGTTGCGTTCAACGCCGACAACATTTCTCCGGCAACCCTAACCGGCGCCCGAGCAAAGGTATCATAAGCTAAAGCCTGCCATGCTTCCCAAGATGTTGCGAGCAGTAAAACCACGCCGATTTTGACCGCAAGTCCCACGGCGTCGGCGAGCAGCAGCCCCCGTCCTAACAATAGCCGATATCCAAAAAACGCTACCGCCACCACCAACAGGCTGGTCAGCATTGCCGCCACCGGGCCTCCTGGTTGCGACAAAGCCATATATCCGCGCTCGACCAGACCGAATGACTGACAATCGGCATCGGCGAGTAATCGGGCAGCCAGCCCGGGGCCATCGGGGGCTGCACAAAAGTCCATTCTCATGCGGCTTGCAACAACAACGGCAGCCACAGGGCTGGATCGTCACCATTCTCAGCACGCAGTCCATCGAGCAAGCGCACCGTGCGCTCGCGGCCTGATAGCACTGTCAATAAATCAGGCTCGGAAGCGAGGTTTAGCCGCACGACAACACTATCATTGCCGTGTTTTACAAGAAAAGCGCGGGCGGTTTCGGGAATGTTGCGGACAAGCTCATATTCGTGCTGAGTAAGCCCAAAGCCGTCGATATAATCATGAGCCTGCGCGGATGCG
>JBKJLZ010000254.1:0-2720 GCA_046596705.1 Sphingorhabdus sp.
TCCTGTCCGCGCGCATCTGGCAGGTCGGCAAACCAAGCAATGCCAAGGTCTTTGACATTATCCGCGTTGATCTTGGTCAGCGGGCTATGGCGTTGCTCGTTATAATTGAAACCAGCCATCGCCCAGTTTGAGCCATCACCACCCGTTGTCAGGTACTCGCCATTGATTTTGGCAAAGGCAGAATCGGCGTCAACATTATACGCCATTTTGCAGGCACCCAGAAACAACATAGTACCCGCCGCTGCTGCGGCCAGCGATAGCCTGATATTCATGGACCTCTCCTCTTGGCGCGAGGCTATGCCCCAAAGCGAACGAGGTCCAGCGCAAATTTAGCTGCGTGATTAAACTTTCAACTCACGTAACGCGGCTTTGATTGCCAATTCCAGCTGGTGCGCCGCATTTTCATAAACGCGTTGGCGGAGGTTGGACACAATTTGCGGTGGCGCGGTGTCTGGCGTACCGCCGTTAAAGGGAGGTGCTGGATCATATTCGAGCGCCAGTTGAATTGAGCGCGCAATATCTTCACCCGATATCAAGGCGATTAATTGGAGCGCGAAATCGATGCCGGACGTCACTCCTCCAGCGGTTACCAAATTGCCGTCCTGCACAATACGCGCTGGTTCATGTGTCGCACCGACGAGCGGCAATAAATGCGTATAGCCCCAGTGGCACGTTGCGCGCTTACCCTGCAAAAGCCCCGCTGCGCCGAGAATAAAGGCACCGGTGCAGACGCTGGTCACCCATTTCGCGCCAGCTCCTTGCCGCGCAACAAAATCGAGGATAGCTCTGTCACCTATTGCTTCGCGCACGCCGTGACCACCGGGGACGCAAATAATGTCCGCCTGAGGACATTCAGCAAAGCTGTTGGTGGGTAAAATTGAAAAACTGCAATCAGTGGTGACTGCCGCGCCTTCTTTTGATGTCACAAAAATCTTGGCCCCGGGTATCCGGGACAGAAACTGCACGGGACCGGAAAAATCCAGTTGGGTAACATTGTCGAATAACACAAAAACGATGTTCATGACGGCCTTCACTTCTTCAATAACTACCGGCCAACGGATTAATCGGCTTGTATGCGGCAAGCAAGGTTGAAGGCGTAAACAAGCTTTCTACGCATGCTTACCACGGCATATGCTCCGGCTCACTAATGTAACCGCAAACGTCGGGTAAAACAAAAAAGGACCGCCGGATTGCTCCGGCGGTCCAGTTTACCAGTAAATGTTCTGGGAGGTAGAACGTTTACCAGTAAAAACCACGATAAGCTTGGACCACGCGGCCAGTGCGGGTGTTTACCAGCAGGACGTCATTGTAATGACGTACATAGGTCAGACCACGACCCGGATGCGGTAGACGATAATTCACATAATTATTTACGCGATATCGTGGACCATAATAGCTCGAACCGATGCTCGCGCCGGTATTAAATGTCCGATAGCGAAACGGTGCGTTAAAGCGCGCGCCGCGGAAAGCATTGCGGTTTTGCTGCTTGTACGAGCGCCAATCGCGGCGATCCTCACGCAGTTCCTGCTTGGCTTCACGCACATCGCGACGCTCTTCACGGACGTCGCGGGCATCACCGTACCGCTTGGCTTCTTTCAGATCGCGCTTTTGTTCGCGTACTTCCTGACGGTCACGCTGCAACTCGCGTGTTTGCGCCTGTGCTGCCATTGGGGATAAGGTGGCGGCGACAGCTGCGACTGTTATCAAAAATTTCGTATTCATTGTCTGTCTCCTTTGAAACAACAAACCCATTGCTGCGTCTGTTGTTCCTATTTAGGAGATCTAGCTTGAACGTGCGAAAAACAACGCGTTCAGAAACAAGACATTAGTGTCGCAATTTGTATCAGAAAAGCGCGGTCGAAGTTAGATGCACAGGGCACCTTATACTCCGACCGCCCATATTTCTATTTTTTGGCGGGCATCACTGTGACGGTTTCACCCTTGTCGCTTGTGGACGTAAAACTTCCGTCGGCTCCGGGCTTGGTCGAGGTCCAGCACTCCTCGGCTTCGTCGCCGTCGGCATCAAAGCATTCTTTGCCATCCTTCATCGCAAACTTGCCTTTGACTTCCTTCCCGTCCGGGCCCGTGTCGACATAGGTACCATCGGCGTTTATCGTCGTTTTGGCCATCTTTCCGTCAGCCATCTTAACGTCAAAATCGCCTACCAGCGATGCCGAGTCGGCCTCGGCAGGCGCCGCAGTTTCAACCGGCACCGCTTCGGTTTCGGCTGCCTTTTCAGCTTGTTGCGAGCATGCGGCCAAAGATGCCAGCGCCGCTATCATAACCAATTTCTTCATCATAGCTCTCCCTCTTGCCGCGACCTGGCGCGAGGCTATTCCCGTGAAACGGTTATGGCAATGTCAATGTGAAGCGCCTGTCCGTCAAGATTAGATCAACTCGACCGCCAATGCCGTACCTTCGCCACCGCCGATACACAGGCTGGCGACGCCCTTTGTTTTGCCGTGGCGCTGGAGTGCGGCAATCAGCGTGGTGATTATCCGCGCGCCCGATGCGCCGATGGGATGACCCAAAGCGGTAGCACCGCCATGAACGTTGATCTTGTCATGCGGAATGCCGAGATCGTGCATCGCGAACATGGCGACGCAGGCGAAGGCTTCATTGACCTCGAACAGGTCGACATCGCCGACCGACCAGCCCGCTTTGGCAAGGCATTTGGTGATTGCACCGACAGGCGCGGTGGTGAAGGCCGATGGCTCCTG
>JBKJLZ010000088.1:0-3501 GCA_046596705.1 Sphingorhabdus sp.
GATGCCGCCATAATGATGCCGGGGATGCAGAACCCGCATTGCGGCACATTGGAAGCGACGAAGGCCTGTTGGAGCGGATGGCTTCGGTCGCGGCTCAAGCCTTCGATGGTGGTGACAAAGCGCCCTTCAGCCTCGGATATCGTGACCAGACAAGACCGGATCGCCTCGCCATCGATCTCAACCATGCACGCGCCGCAATCTCCGGTGCCGCACCCATATTTGGTACCGGTCAGGTTCGACGCATCGCGCAGTGCCCACAATAAAGGCGTGGCCGGATCCATCTTGTAGCGGACCGGTCGGTCATTGACGGTGAATTTGGTCACTCAAAAATCAATCGCGCCAGCTCGAGTCAATCCGGTCGACCTTGCGCACCATCGCGTCAAACTCCACGCGGCCCGAGCCACCCGGCGGCGACGCCATATACAAGTCTCGCTGGTGAACCGCGATTACATCCTGTCCGACCATGATCGGTTGACCCATGCTCATCGTCGCCAGCTGATGCTCGCACGCCCTTTGCAGTGCCCAATATTTGATAAAGGCATCGGGAAGCGATTTGCCCATTACAACTGGACCGTGATTCTTCAGCATCAATATCCGCTTGTCGCCCAAATTTTGGACCAGCCGAACGCCTTCTTCTTCGCGGACGGTAACGCCCTCGAAATCATGATAGGCAAGCTGCCCCATGAAGTTGCATGCATAGAAATTGGTAGGCTGCAACCCGCCCTCAAGCGAGCATACCGCCACGGTCGCGGTGGTATGGGTGTGGATAATTGCATGGGCGTCAGGTAAAGTCCGGTGAAACAGGCTGTGCTGGACAAAACCCGCCTTGTTCACATGCCAAGGATTATCTGAATCGAGCTTGTTGCCATCAATGTCGACTTTGATCAGGCTCGACGCGGTCACCTCACTGAAATGCATGCCATAGGGGTTGATCAGGAACGCGCCTTCCTGATCGTCGAGCTTTACTGTGATGTGGTTGAATATCATTTCGTCCCAACCCATCATCGCGAAAATGCGGTAACAAGCAGCGAGCTCCTGCCGGGCAGTCCATTCGGCTTCGCTGTACGGGCTATTCTGTCTCAGTTGCGTAGCCATCGGATAATCCTCTCGTCATGGGCCTTGCGTTGCATTATGAAATGAAAGTGCGGAAGGGGCAAGGGGGCCAGAATCCGCCCTTTCCTCTTGATATTACCTAAGGTCGGCGCTAAGGGGCACCGCAACACGCCGCTTTGTTTCGCGGCGCTTTTCGTTTTTAGCCTTACAAAACGGCGGTTTTACGTCTTTTTGCCGATTCGATACCGGAGTTGAGTTTTTTATGCAGATCATGGTTCGCGACAATAATGTTGATCAAGCCCTACGCGCGCTGAAAAAGAAGCTGCAGCGTGAAGGCGTGTACCGCGAAATGAAGCTACGTCGTCACTTCGAAAAGCCATCTGAAAAGCGCGCTCGTGAAAAGGCAGCTGCTGTTCGCCGCGCTCGCAAGGTGGAACGCAAGCAACAGGAACGTGACGGCGCGAAAGCGTAGACCGAACCGGCCTGACATGAAAAGCGCCTTAACTGGCGCTTTTTTTGTATCTGGAACCCACAATAGTTTCTGCTAGTCAGCGCGCACTCCCATCCTAACAGGAATTCATTTATGTCCGTCACCGCTGTTCCGATCCAGCCTATCCAAAAAGGCACTATGCTTAAATATTGGATCGGAATCGCGCTCGTGCTCGCGATCGGCGCTGGCCTTGCCTATTTGGGGACAGCTGGTGTTCGCAAAGAATATGGCGACGTTATCACCACCGCATCAGGGCTAAAATATAAGATTGTCAGGGGTGGCGAAGGAAAATCGCCAACCGACGATGACGTTGTCTTGGTCAACTACACTGGCTCTTTGAAAGACGGCACTATCTTCGACAAAAACGACCAGGCCGGGTTTCCCGTTAACGGCGTGGTCCCCGGATTTTCAGAAGCACTGAAGGTCATGAAGCGGGGCGGTCAATATCGCGTATGGATACCGTCCGCTCTGGGTTACGGCCCGCAAGACCAGAAAAATCCCCAAACCGGTGTGGTCGCTATTCCCGGCGGCAGTGACCTGATCTTCGACGTCGAGCTGCTTGAATTTAAATCGCGTGCCGAAATCGAAGCGATGCAAAAACAGATGCAGGAAATGCAAAAGCAACAGGGCGCGGCAGGCGGCGGCCAGGCCGGCGCACCGCAAGGACTGCCGCCTGAAATCCAGCAGCAGATAGACGCTCAGATGCGGGCGCAACAGGGGCAAGCTCCGGGGCAGTAAGGTGCTCTTGCTTAATCGGCAAAGATTCGATATGTTGTAACTGTTACAACAATTGGAGTTGCCGCTATGGGCGTCATGTCGATCCGTGAATTGAATGCGAACATGTCGAAAGCTATTGCCAGAGCTGAAGCAGGTGAAGTGATTGACATTACCCGAAATGGTAAAGCTGTCGTGGAACTGCGTGCAAAGCGCAAAAATAAGTTGGATGACCCCGAGTTTCGTGCAGCTTACGAGCGGTTTGTCCAGCGTATGGAGACAGGTATTCCCGGACTTACCGGACCTGCGACCTACGAAGAACGGACAGGGCGTTGATAGCGCTCGACACCAACATCCTAATTTATACCCACATAGCCAACATCGATGATCCCCGGCATCAAATTGCAGTTGCCCTTTTGAAAAAATCAGCCTTTGTCGAAGCTGTAGTCCCTGTTCAGGTGCTCGGCGAATTTCTAAATGTCTGCATTCGCAAGTTGGGTGTTGCACCAATTGCTGCCGTCGAGCAGATTGAGGATTTTATAAGGATATTTGATTGTCCAGCAACGGAAGCCGCCGACCTGATCCAAGCAATGGCGCTTATTGCGCGATTCAAGTTTGCTTTTTTTGATGCATTGATCTGCACGGTTGCGCGTCGCGTAGGCGCAACCATTTTGTTAAGCGAGGACATGCACGATGGGCTGGAGATTGACGGATTGAAAATCGTCAATCCCTTCGCCGCCGCAAACGAAACTTTGCTCGCCGATTATTTTGCGAACGTTCTTTGAACCACTGGGCTTCGCCGCCATCAGGTGGCAGATTTTTGAGCCAATCTTTGTGTTGCGGTTTGTGGGTGGGCATCGTGTTCTCCTTTTGAGAACACTTCCATTAGACATTATGCCAAGGCGCTCAAAACTCTGAAGCGAGCCTAATATACCTCCAACAGACCCTCATCCTTGATCCGCTTCTGCCAATAGCTCGGGGCGAGCTGGTGGACATTGTTACCCTCGCTGTCGACCGCGACGGTTACGGGGAAGTCCTGCACCTCAAACTCGTAGATCGCCTCCATACCAAGGTCTGCAAAGCCGACGACCTTGCTGCCTTTGATCGCGCGCGCCACCAGATAGGCGGCGCCGCCGACTGCCATCAGGTAAGCGCTTTTATGCTTCGCGATGCTCTGTGTGGCGGCGGCACCGCGCTCGGCCTTGCCGACGCAGGCCATCAAACCTTGTTCCAGCATCATGTCC
>JBKJLZ010000050.1:0-7132 GCA_046596705.1 Sphingorhabdus sp.
TAGCGGAAACCAGATTGCGCTCCGAAACCCAGGACATTGCGCCGCACATGATGGCAACTTCGCAACCAAGGAAATCGGTCCCGCGCTGCATTAGGTGGGCGAGTTTTGTCACTCAGCATCCAGCCCATAAGCCGTGTGCAACACCCTTACTGCCAGTTCGGTCTCGTCCTCGTCAATCAACACACTTACCTTGATTTCAGAGGTCGAAATCGCCTGAATGTTGATTTTGCGGTCGGCCAGCGCGGTGAACATAGTACTGGCGACCCCTGCATGGCTTTTCATACCAACGCCAACCACCGAAATCTTTGCGACTTTAGTGTCCGAAATAAGCCGATTGAATCCAATCGCGTCACGCTGATTTTCCAAGATGTCGGTGCAACGCGCCAGGTCGGCTTGCGGCGCGGTGAAAGTTACATCGGTCTCGCCCTTGTCCCGTCCGACATTTTGGATAATCATATCAACGTTGATGTTCGCATCGGCCAGTGGCGCGAAGATATGGCTTACCGCGCCGGGCCTGTCTGGCACGCGAGTCAGGGTAATTTTTGCCTCATTCTTGTCATGGGCGATGCCGGTGATCAGTTGGCGTTCCACGTCTGCATTCTCCAGTTCTTCATCGCTGATTATCATAGTGCCGGGGATACTGTTGGCGTCGGGCGCGCCTTCATCGGTAAAAGATGACAGCACCTGCACGCGGACGTTCTCCTTCATTGCAAGACCGACGGAGCGCGTCTGCAAAACCTTCGCCCCGACGCTGGCCAGCTCGAGCATTTCTTCGTAAGTAACGGCCTTCAACTTGCGCGCACGCGCCACGATGCGCGGGTCGGTAGTGTAGACCCCGTCTACGTCAGTGTAGATATCGCAACGGTCGGCTTTTACCGCGGCCGCCACAGCTACTGCTGAAGTATCCGAGCCGCCACGGCCTAAAGTCGTAATCCGGTTGTCGTCAGTCATCCCTTGAAAACCGGGGATGACGGCAATTTCACCTCGTGCCATTGAGGCGATGAGCGTCTCCGCATCGATAGCGCGAATCCGCGCCTTGGCGTGTGAGTCGTCGGTATGGATTGGCAGTTGCCAGCCAAGCCAGCTACGCGCTTTGCAGCCCAAGGCCTGTAATGTTATCGCTAGCAAGCCAGAAGTAATCTGCTCTCCCGCTGCGACCACCACGTCATATTCGGCAGGATCATAAAGTGCGTTGGCCTCGCGGCAAAAATTGACCAGCCGGTCGGTATCGCCAGCCATAGCGGAGACAACCACGGCAACCTCGTCACCGCGTTCGGCCTGCGCCTTGACGATCTGCGCGACGCGGCGGATACGCTCAGTCCCCGCCATCGACGTACCGCCGAATTTCATTACGATGCGCGCCATGAGCCCCTGATATATCGCTATGTTACAAACTGCGGCCCTGTTAAGGACAGGATATGGCAAACGCAAGCACAGGCACGACAATAAATGCCGCAGAAGCCGCTCATTTCGGCGCGCTCGCAGCAGACTGGTGGGATCCAAAGGGGTCGAGCGCGATGCTTCACAAGCTCAATCCAGTGCGGCTGGGCTTTATTCGCCGGGCAATCGATGCGCATTTTGGTTGCAATGCAGGTGCACGACATCCGCTCGCAGGCCGGGTTGCTTTAGACGTCGGTTGCGGGGCGGGATTACTCTGTGAACCGCTGGCGCGGATGGGTGCGGCCGTAACAGGTGTCGATGCTGCGCCTGAAAACATCGTGGCCGCGAACGCCCATACAGCGCAGTCTGGGCTGAACATTGATTATCGCGCGGGCGAATTAGTAGAGAGGGGCTTGGGCCAGTTTGATGTCGTTACTTCGATGGAGGTCATAGAACATGTCACTGACCCTGCCGCGTTTATCGCCGCGCTAACCCCGCATCTCAAGCCCGACGGGCTGCTGATTATCTCCACGCCCAACCGTACCACCGCTTCACGGCTGCTGCTAGTCGAGGCGGCAGAGCGACTTGGTCAGGTGCCGCGCGGCACGCATGACTGGCACCAGTTTCTGACACCGGGCGAATTGACGGCGTTGCTGGCGGATGCAGGGCTGGAAGTGGTTGAGATGCAGGGGATTGCATTTTCGCCGCTAAAAGGCTTGCATCTGAGCGAGAATATGGCGTTGAATTATATATTGTCGGCTCGGTTGATCTAATCGCTCCCGGCGCCGAGAGTATTTAGTTAGCGTCAATCATAGCCCGGATCGGCATATTGATCATCGGCCAGGTCGCTAAACCGAGTGATCTTCGCCTCGAACTTCATCCGTACCTTGCCCGTAGATCCGTGCCGCTGCTTCGCAAAGATCAATTCCGAAATGCCGTGAATCTGCTCCATCTTCTCGCGCCATGCCGTGTATGCAGTTTCATTGGATGGGTCAGGCTGCTTCGACGCTTCGTAATAATCTTCGCGGTATACAAACCAGACCATGTCGGCGTCTTGCTCGATTGAGCCAGACTCGCGCAGGTCGGACAGTTGTGGCCGTTTATCTTCACGTTGCTCGACTGCACGGCTCAGCTGTGAGAGCGCGACGACCGGCAGGTTCAATTCCTTCGCCAGTGTTTTAAGGCCGCGGCTGATTTCGGAGATTTCGTTGACACGATTATCGTTGGCCCGCGACGAACCCTGGAGCAATTGCAGGTAATCGACCACGATCAAGCCAATTCCATGCCGCCGCTGTAACCGGCGCGCGCGAGTACGGAGCGCCGCGATCGTCAGCGCTGGAGTATCGTCGATATAAAGTGGCAATTCCTGTAACTCACGAGATGCGCGAGATAGTTCGCGGAAATCATCGCGGCTGATCTTGCCCATTCTTAGCAGCTCCGAACTGATGCCCGATTGCTCGGCCAATATACGCGTCGCCAGCTGATCTGCTGACATTTCAAGGCTGAAAAACGCCACCCGCGCACCGGCACCCTTGGCTTCTTCAATGCCGTCCTCACGATCGCGGATCCAGCGCCGCGCGGCATTGAAGGCAATGTTGGTTGCAAGCGATGTCTTGCCCATACCCGGACGACCGGCAAGGATCACAAGGTCGGAGTTATGCAGACCTCCGCATTTCGAGTTTATGCTGTCCAATCCCGTTGTGACCCCGGACAAATGCCCGCCGGAATTTAGCGCCTTTTCAACATTTTTGATCGCTTCAGTCGATGCCATCAAAAAGCTTTTCATTGAGCCCGTTTCGCCTTCGCCCTCGGCTACCTTATAAAGGGCGCTTTCGGCGGCTTCGATCTGCCCTTTGGGATCCACACTTTCACTGGTGTCGAGCGCGTTGTCGACTAACGTCCGACCAACCGTTACCAGTTCGCGTAAGAGCGCAAGATCGTAAATCTGCTGGGCAAAATCACGCGCACCGATCAATCCTGCGCCATCTGCGGTAAGCTTAATCAGATAGCCCGGTCCGCCGAGTTCCTTCATCGACTCGTCGGCTTCAAAAAACGGTTTCAGGGTAACTGGCGTGACCAGCATGTTGCGGTCGATCAATCGCAGAATTTGTTCATAAATGCGGCCGTGAAGCGGCTCGAAGAAATGATCGGGCTGCAACTTGATGGATACATCCTCGATAATCCGGTTATCGATCAGAATTGCACCGAGAAACGCTGCTTCGGCCTCGATATTGCGCGGCAAACGTTGGGGTTCTGCTTCGTTGGCAGCGGCTAGTCTGATCGGTTCGGCCATGGCTTCCTATCCGTTAGCACACCAGCACATGCAAGACCGCCGAAAAAGAAGTCGGGGGACAGGGCTGTGGACAAAAAAATGGCGTCGGCACTTGCCCGAAAATTATCTCTAGCTAACACAAAACAATGTCCGACCATCGCATCATCAAGGTTGAACTCGACGAAGCGACGATACTCAGGCGCAATGCCGATATCGAGCAAGAGCGCCGCGTGGCGATTTTCGATTTGATAGAGGACAATGTTTTCAAACCGTTGCGCGACTTTGGCGACGGCTATGGCGGACCTTATCATTTAAAGATCAGCGTGCAGGAGGGGCGGTTGATCCTCGACATTCGGCGCAGCGACGACAGCGCGTTTGAAACACTTATCCTCGGTCTCGGCCGGTTTCGCCGGATCGTGAAGGACTATTTCGCAATCTGCGACAGCTATTACCAAGCCATTCGCAAAGCGAGCGCCGCCGAAATTGAAACAATCGACATGGCACGGCGCGGTGTACATAATGAAGCAGCCGAGCTGCTAATTGAGCGATTGGCAGGCAAAGTCGAAGTCGATTTCCCTACCGCCCGGCGCCTATTCACACTGATTTGCGTGCTTCATATCAAGGCGTAAAGAGACATCCCTTAAAGATTATGATTCGGGAGTATTAATGAAGGGGGGTACAAGCCGCTATTTGCAATGGGGCGCGGTACTGCTTGCGTTTGTAATTGTAATGTTTGTTGTGTGGACGATAGCCGCTGGCTGGGCTCCATCGCGCGACGACTACAGTGTTCAAGGGATCGTTGTGAGCGAAGTTAATGGCCAGCCAGAATGGGCAAAGCTTGGCGCCACTGGCGTAGACTTCGCTTATGTCACCGCCAGCGAAGGCGCAAGCGGTCGCGACGGACGCTTCGCTTCAAATATGGAGGGCGTTCAGCAAGCCGGCATCCGCTATGGGGCCCTGCATCATTTCGATCTTTGTCGTTTAGCGTCAGACCAAGCAACATTTTTCATCACAACCGTGCCGCGGAGTGAACAGGCTTTGCCACCGGCGGTCCAACTCGATTTCTCCGAAAACTGTAAAGATCGCCCGAACCGCACGTTGATTTTGTCGGAACTTGCAACCTTCTTGAACCAGATTGAGGCGCATAGCGGGAAGCCCGCGATCCTGCTACTCGGCAAAGAGTTCGAGGAGGAATATAAGGTGAGCAGCGCAATCGACCGCACCGTCTGGCTGGAGGGCAACTGGTTTTTGCCGGATTATTCGGCGCGGCCATGGGTGATGTGGACAGCGAACAAGGCACGCCGTGTTGCTGGTATCGACGGCCCCGTGCGCTGGGCTGTGGTGCGCAAATGAGCAATGAAGTAAACGCTCTAGTGCAGGCGGCGATTGTGGCAGCACGCAACGCCTATGCGCCTTATTCGAATTTCCATGTTGGTGCCGCCTTGCTGCTTGATGACGGCAATATAGTCAGCGGAGCCAATTTCGAAAACGCCAGTTACGGCATGACGCTCTGCGCTGAAACAGTGGCCATCGCTAAAGCCAATAGCGATGGCCAGATGAAACAGATTGTCGCAATTGCGGTTGCCGGGGGCCCAGTCGGCAAAATTGCGGCCGGGATCGATGCAATAACGCCCTGCGGGCGCTGCCGCCAAATTATCAAGGAAGTTGCTGACCTCACCGATCGCGACTTGCCAGTGTATTGCGCAAAATCGGGCGGCTATGACACGCATCTAATATCAGACCTGTTGCCGCATGGCTTCGGCCCCGCTAGCCTGAAATAAATTTTAGAAAGCCTGCAATGTCAATTCTCTCCGACATCTGGATCCGTGAGCAAGCAAACAGCACCGGCATGATTGAGCCGTTTGTCGAGGCTCAGCGTCGCGATGGGTGCATTTCCTACGGATTGTCGTCCTATGGCTATGACGCCCGGGTCGCTGACGAATTCAAGATTTTCACCAATGTCGACAGCTCCATCGTCGATCCCAAAGAGTTCGACCCCAGAAGTTTTGTCGACCGAAAAACCGACGTCTGCATCATTCCACCCAACAGCTTCGCCTTGGCCCGCACCGTCGAATATTTCCGAGTACCGCGCGATGTGCTTGTCATTTGCCTTGGAAAATCGACATATGCGCGCTGCGGCATTATCGTCAATGTGACGCCGCTGGAGCCGGGTTGGGAAGGTCATGTAACGCTAGAGTTTTCGAACACCACGCCGCTTCCTGCAAAAATCTATGCCAACGAAGGTGCTTGCCAGTTTTTGTTTCTTAAAGGCAATGAACCGTGCGAGACCAGCTATGCTGATCGTGCGGGCAAATATATGGGTCAACGCGGCGTGACGTTGCCAAAGTTGTGAACAGCCATGCCAATTACATGCATGGACCGGGGAACGGCTTTGTGCTGAACTGCGTTTTGCGTAGCAGAGCTTAGGAGAAGAATCATGTTTTCAGGGTTATTTGCATTCGTCGGTCGTATCATGCTTGCACTTATCTTTATCGCGGCAGGCGCAATGAAGCTTGGCGATATAAGTGGCACCGGACAGTATATGACTAGCGTCGGCCTGCCTGCAAACCTCGCATTGCCGGCAGCATTATTCGAACTAATCGGTGGCATTATGATTGCGCTCGGCATTTTTACCCGTTTGACGGCTTTGGTCTTCGCCGGCTTCTGCCTGCTCACAGCACTGCTTTTCCACCGCGAAACCGCCGATCCGATACAAGCAGCAATGGCAATGAAAAATATCGCGATCGCGGGCGGCTTTCTTTGCCTGTTTGCGCATAGCCAGGCCGCATGGAGTCTGGATTCAATGCGCCAGCGCCGCCGTGACGAGATCGCCGCGCGTAATGCAGTCGAGCGCGCGCGGCCGACCGACCAGTCTGGCGTCGGAGCAGGCTAAGCAGAATATTTGGGGGAATTATCAGTGAACGAAGCACGTGAATTCGACATTATCGTTTATGGCGCGACCGGCTATACCGGCCGCCTCGTTGCTGAATACCTCACCAAACGCGATGGAGCGCCTAGCTGGGCGATGGCGGGGCGAAGCCTCTCCAAATTGGAGCAAGTCCGCGATGACATCGGAGCCCCCGCCGATACACCACTGGTGGTGGCAGATGCAGCCGACCCGGCATCGATCGACGCAATGACAAAAAGGGCGAAAGTCATCCTTACAACTGTGGGACCGTATCAACTTTACGGTGACGAACTCGTTGCTGCCTGCGTAGCCAACGGCACCGACTACACCGACCTGTGCGGCGAGCCTGCTTGGATGAGAACGAAAATCGATCACCATGATGCATCAGCTAAGGCCTCGGGTTCTCGCATCGTGTTTTCCGCCGGCTTCGATTCAATTCCATTCGACCTTGGTGTCTTGATGCTGCAAAAGCATGCCGTCGACCAAAATGGCGCGCCCGCCGCACGTGTAAAAGGCCGCGTTCGTGCTATGAAAGGCACTTTTTCAGGCGGGACTGCTGCCAGCTTGAAAGC
>JBKJLZ010000055.1:0-7400 GCA_046596705.1 Sphingorhabdus sp.
ACCGTCTCCGCATCATCGGCATTCCACACACAGCATTTCGCCTTCTTCGCAAAGTCGCCGAATAGTTGCCGCAATTCTTCGAGGCTTTTGTGATCGAGGCTGACATTATTGAGCACCGCGACTTCTGACGTGAACAGCGCAATCGAGCCGTCGCTTTCATCAACCTCGGAGACGAACACCTCACCCTGCCCCACGCGCGCGCTGGCAAACGCGGCGCCGTTGGCGACAAAATTCTTCATCACTGCGCCGTTCATGATTGTCGGGTCGAGCCCTGCCTCGGTCAGTATCCAGCCGATCATGCCGGTGACGGTCGATTTCCCGCTCGTCCCGCCAACCGCGATGCTGCGCGGCGCGGCGTTGAACAATTCGGCCAGCAATTCGGCGCGGGTCATGCGCTGGCAGCCCAAGGCATTGGCCTTGGAGATATCCGACACGCTATCCTCAATCGCGGCGGAAGCAATCAGGATCTGATCGCCGCTGGTAAGGCCGCTGCCGTCTTGCGGAAACAGGTCGATGCCGAGCGATTGCAGCCATTCAAACTTCGGTCCCAACCGCCCCTGGTCCAGCGCCCGGTCAGAACCAGCGACGGTCGCGCCTGCATCGCGAACGATATTGGCCAAAGGCAGCATGCCTGAGCCACCAATACCGCAGAAGAAATAGGATTTGTTTTTGTACATGGAGGACCGCTATTGTTTGATAAGGGATTTGGCAAGGCAGCGATAAAACCGTAGCCCTGAGCAGCAGTCGCTCAGCGGCTGCGCCCGTCGGGCCGAAGGCGACCGTAGGTCAACGGCGGCTCGCGGCGGGAAACTCCCTTCGACTTTCGCCAGCGCTTCGCGCTGACGGCTCAGGGCTACGGCTGGATTGGGAGGTGTGACGTGAAAATAGGCATCTGCGCCCCCTCCACATCCTTCACCCGGGAAGACGCCGCCCGCGTCACCGCACTCGCGGCCATTAACCACCCCACCGCCGAACTCTTCTTCCATGACCAGTGCTTTGCCGAAGCCGGGCATTTTGCCGGACACGACGCTGTACGCATGGAGGCCTTTGTCGACCTTGCCAACGACCCCGCGTTTGGCGCCATCTGGTTCGTGCGCGGCGGCTATGGCGCGTGCCGAATTGCAGAAGACGCGGTCGCCAAGTTGAAGGGCGCGGCGCGCGAGAAGCTCTATATGGGCTATAGCGACCAAGGAAATTTGCTGGGCGCGCTTTACCGTGCTGGCATAGGCCGACAAGCGCATGGTCCGATGCCTGCCGATATAAGGCGAGAGGGTGGTGACGCTGCCGTCAGGCGCGCGCTTGACTGGATGATCAGTGGCAATCCGGCGGCACTCGAACCACATGTGCAAGCAGGTGAGAAACACGCGGCATTCAATCTGATGACGCTGGCGATGATGGTCGGAACACCTTTGATGCCTGACCTTAAAGGTCATGTACTGATGGTCGAGGAGGTCAGCGAATATCTCTACGCCTATGACCGCGCCTTTTTCCACGTTGCCAGCCATCTGAAGAATGTGGGGCTCGCAGGGTTACGCTTAGGCCATATTAGCGACATTTTAGAAAATGATCGGCCTTTTGGCGAAGGGGCGGAGAGCATCGCGAAACGCTGGTGCCTGAAATGCGACATCGCATATCTTGGCCGCGCCAATATCGGGCATGACGCGGACAACATGATAGTGCCATTCGGGCTTGCGACTTCAAGTGCTCCTTGACAAAGATTGGCAAAGTTTGCCATAAATATCGTATTCAAGGAGATATGATATGGCAACTATGAACATCTCTCTTCCCGAACAAATGAAAGCATGGGTCGAGGCGCAAACGGCGGACGGAAAGTATAGCAATTCGAGCGACGTGATCCGCGACATCATCCGCCGTGCGCAAGAACGCGAGGAGAAAATCACGAAGTTCCAGCATATTGTCGATGAAGCGCGGGCTAGTGGCGTGTCGGAGTTGACGATGGAGCAAGTTCGAGACGAAGCACTCGCGCGCTTTGACTCGCAAAAGCAAGCTTAATGGGATTCCGGCTTTCGGATTCTGCCGCCAAGGATATCGACGGCATCGTATTTCGGGGTGCTATGGACTTCGGACGTGAACAGTCGGTCCTTTATCATGGAAAGCTACTACGCTGTTGTAAGTTCCTAGCGGAGAATCCGAAGGCATCGCGATTACGTAGTTCGTCCGCCAGTTCGCGCCTATCCATGCCAATCGCACATCATTATTTATGAAATCGACGACGCGAATAATATCCTCATTCTGCGCATTCATCACGGCCACGAAGACTGGCTTGACCTTTAGAGAGCTTGTAACATCGAGCGCTGCGCCATAGGCGATTGGCATAGTAACGACAAACGGGAGCAATCATGCGCGCATTCATTTTTCCAGGGCAAGGCAGCCAGGCGGTTGGCATGGGCAAGGCACTGGCCGACGCCAGTCCAACGGCGCGCGCCGTATTCGAGGAAGTCGACCATGCACTTGGGCAGAACTTGTTTAAACTGATGTGCGACGGGCCGGACAGCGATTTGATGCTGACCGAAAATGCACAGGCGGCGATCATGGCAAATACGATTGCAACGTTGCGGGTGCTGGAAAAAGAGGGCGGCGTGCGGCTATCCGAGAAATGCGACTTTGTCGCGGGGCATTCGCTCGGCGAATACACTGCTTTGTGCGCAGCGGGGGCACTGCCGCTGGCGGTAACGGCATCGCTGCTGAAGCTTCGCGGCCGCGCGATGCAGGCGGCGGTACCGATCGGCATTGGGGCCATGGCGGCATTGCTGGGTGCCGATATCGAGAAGGCTGAAGCGCTCGCGAACGCAGCAGCGGAAAGCGAAACTTGCGCCATTGCCAATGATAACGATCCGTCGCAGGTCGTGATTTCGGGCCATAAAGGTGCAATCGACCGCGCCATTGAACGCGCCAAGGAACATGGGATCAAGCGCGGAATTTTGTTACCAGTGTCAGCGCCATTCCACTGCCCGCTGATGCAGCCAGCGGCCGATGAAATGGCATCGGCTTTGGCCGCGACAACGATTCACGCGCCGCTTGTGCCACTTTATGCCAATGTGACCGCCGAGCCGACGGCAGACACGGACACTATAGCCCGCCAACTGGTCGAGCAAGTCACCGGCCGAGTCCGCTGGCGCGAATCCGCTATTGCGATGAGCGACGCCGGCGTCACCCATTTCGTCGAGTTCGGCGGCAAGGTTCTCTCGCCTATGGTAAAGCGAAGCGCAGGAGAAGAGGTAACCACGACCAGCGTCATTTCGATGGATGATATTGAAGCATTGTTGGCAACAATTTAGAAATTTTATTCACGCGGAGACGCGGAGACGCGGAGGGCTTTTGACGGACATCGATCAGATTAGCGGTGACGTGGTTGATTTAGCGCTGCGGTTGCACAAAACGCTTGGGCCCGGATTGCTGGAATCTGTTTACGAAACTGTACTGGCCGGAAAACTAGTCGAGAGGGGTTACAAAGTAGACAGGCAAATGCCGGTAGACATTGAATTCGAAGGCACCCGTTTTCCTGCTGCGTTTCGCATCGACATCCTTGTCAACAACAGACTCATCGTCGAAGTTAAATCGGTTGAACGATTGAATGCCGCGCACGGAAAACAACTACTCACCTATCTAAGATTAACTAAGCACCCTGTCGGGCTGCTCATCAACTTTGGCGGCGCTACACTTCGCGAAGGGTTAAAGCGGATCGTTAACGACCACAAACCCTCCGCGTCTCCGCGTCTCCGCGTGAACCAAAATGATGGAGAACAATATGTTTGATTTAAGTGGCATGACAGCGCTCGTAACTGGTGCCAGTGGCGGTATCGGTAGCGCAATCTGCCACGCGCTCGCTGGTCAAGGCGCGCGCTTGGCAGTGTCGGGCTCTAATATTGAAAAGTTGGAGGCGTTTCGTGCGTCGTTGAGTGGCGAACATGTAGCCGTCCCCTGCAATCTTGGCGACAAGGACAGCGTCGAGGCTTTGGTACCCGCTGCGCTCGAAAAGCTTGGACAAATCGACATCCTCGTCAACAACGCCGGTGTCACCCGCGATAATCTGACGATGCGGATGAAGGATGAGGAATGGGATGAGGTCATCAGCATTAATCTTGAAGCGGCATTTCGCCTAATGCGTGCCGTGACCAAACCGATGATGAAAGCTCGCTTTGGCCGGATAATCACGATCACCAGCGTCGTCGGTACCACCGGCAACCCCGGCCAAGCGAATTATGCGGCGTCGAAAGGCGGTCTGACCGCGATGTCGAAGGCCATCGCGCAGGAAATTGCCAGCCGCAACGTTACCGTCAACTGCGTCGCGCCCGGCTTTATCGCAACGGCTATGACCGAAACCTTGCCCGACGCGCAGAAAGAAGCACTTAACGCACGGATCCCGATGGGCCGGATGGGCGAAGGCGGCGATATCGGTGCGGCAGTGGCCTATCTGGCGTCGAGAGAGGCGGGCTATATCACCGGCCAGACAATCCACGTAAATGGCGGCATGGCAATGCTTTGAAGGCCATTTGACGCTTCGCCCTTGCCAGCACGCTATCTGCGCATTAGGGCGAAACGAGACATTCATCCTCCCAACCTTTAAGGGGCAAAATAATGAGCGATACCGCTGAACGGGTCAAAAAAATCGTTGTCGAACATCTTGGCGTCGAAGCCGACAAGGTGACAGAAGCCGCTAGCTTCATCGACGATTTGGGCGCTGACAGCCTCGATATTGTCGAGCTTGTCATGGCGTTCGAAGAAGAATTTAATGTCGAAATCCCCGATGATGCGGCCGAAAAGATTGCCACCGTCAAGGACGCAATCGACTTTATTAACAGCAATAGCTGATGGGTCGGGCGCGGCTTGGCTGCGTCCAAACAGATAATTAATTAGCGGCTTTCCGGTCTTGGCTGGAAAGCCGTTTGCTTTTTGTCGCGAGTTGTTTTTATTGAGCGGGCTCTAATCTGGTTAGGAGACAATAAGATGCGGCGGGTTGTAGTTACCGGATTGGGACTTGTTACGCCTTTGGGCTGTGATGTAGAAACGGCATGGGCAAACCTCATCGCCGGTAAATCCGGCGCATCGCGGATTACTCGCTTCGACACCAGTGCCCAGAAATGCCACATCGCCTGCGAAGTTAAGCCGAAGGATCATCCCTGGGGCTTCGACCCCGATGTGCGCGTTGACCACAAGGTCCAACGCCAGGTCGACCCGTTCATTATCTACGGCATCGATGCCGCAGGTCAGGCGATCGAGGATGCGGGTCTGACTGACATGAGCGAGGAAGAACGCTACCGCGCCGGTTGTTCGATAGGTTCAGGTATTGGCGGGCTTCCGGGTATAGAGAGCGAATCGCTGCTGCTTGCTGAAAAAGGCCCTGGCCGCGTTAGTCCGCATTTCGTCCACGGACGGCTAATCAACCTGATATCAGGTCAGGTCAGCATCAAATACGGGCTGATGGGTCCCAACCATGCGGTTGTTACCGCCTGTTCGACCGGAGCGCATTCGATTGGCGACGCCGCGCGGATGATCGCACTCGACGACGCTGACGTCATGCTGGCAGGTGGTGCGGAAGCTACGATCTGCCCGATCGGCATTGCCGGTTTTGCTCAAGCGCGCGCTTTGTGCACTGCATTCAACGATGAACCTGAAAAGGCATCACGACCTTATGACAAGGATCGCGACGGCTTCGTCATGGGCGAAGGCGCAGGCGTTGTCGTGCTTGAAGAATATGAACATGCCAAGGCACGCGGCGCGAAAATCTACGCAGAGGTTGTCGGCTACGGTCTGTCGGGTGACGCCCATCATGTCACCGCCCCGCATCCTGAAGGTAGCGGCGCATATCGTGCAATGGAAATGGCCCTGAAGCGCGCTGGCATGGCACCCTCGGATATCGACTATATCAACGCGCATGGCACATCGACGATGGCCGACACTATCGAGCTTGGCGCCGTCAAGCGACTTTTTGGTGACGCCATCGATACCGTATCGATGAGCTCTACAAAATCGGCGATTGGCCATTTGCTCGGCGGCGCCGGAGCGGTTGAGGCGATATTCTGTATATTGGCGATCCGCGACCAGATTGTACCGCCGACGCTTAACCTCGACAATCCGGATGAAGGGACTGAGGGCGTCGATCTCGTCCCGCATGTCGCGAAAAAGCGTAAGGTCAACGCCGCCTTAAACAACAGCTTCGGCTTTGGCGGAACCAATGCCAGCCTGGTGCTAAAGGCCGTTGAGTAGAATTTGCTCACTTTTCTGTAATTTCGTCACCCCCGCGCAGGAGTGGCAGGTTGGACATATCCCATATGTCCAAGGATCGTCGGGGGCACGATCCGACCTGCAACTGGCCCATCACCCGTGCTGGCAGTTTATAACGAAAAGTCAGTTGATGGATTCCCGCCTTCGCGGGAATGACGAAGGTTAATAATGGCGAGAAGATCACGCAGCAACCCGGCCCGTCGCTTGGCCAAATACGCCGTTATCGCAGCCGCGCTTTTGCTAGAGATTACCGTTGGCAATTTCATCTATGGCTGGACCGCGCCGGGCCCATCAACGCGCGAAACTACTGTCGTGATCAAGCCCGGATCGAGCATCACACTTGCCGCCAAAAACCTTGAGCAAGGCAATATCATTAAATCCGCCGACGCATTCGTCAATCGCGCCAAGATTTTCGGTGCGAGTAGCACAATCAAGGCAGGCGAGTATCTGATCCCGAAGCATGCGTCGAACTCGGAAATTCTCGATATTCTGACCAGCGGTAAATCGGTGCAGCGAATGGTGACGGTAGTCGAAGGGATGCCGTCAATCATGGTCTACGAACGGTTGATGGCCAATAAACAACTTACCGGCAGTATCCCGGTGCCCGCGGAAGGATCGGTGCTGCCCGACAGCTATTCCTTTGAAAAGGGCAATACGCGCGCATCGGTGCTGAAACGCATGCAGGATGCCATGAAAAAAACGATGGCCGAGCTTTGGCCAAAACGGAACCGCAACATTGTCGTCAAAACCCCGGCTGAGGCATTGACGCTGGCTGCTATAGTCGAAAAAGAGACTCAACTGGCGAGCGAACGAACCACTGTTGCAGGTGTTTATTCGAACCGCCTTCGCAAGGGCATGATGCTCCAGGCCGACCCAACGATAATCTACCCGATCACCAAGGGCAAACCACTCGGGCGGCGAATCCGGCAGTCGGAAATTGCCGACGTTAACGATTACAACACCTATGCCATGGCTGGCCTGCCAAAAGGGCCGATCGCCAACCCATCTCGCGCGTCGATAGCGGCGGTGCTAAACCCGGCAAAGACCAGCGCGCTGTATTTTGTAGCCGACGGCAAAGGCGGCCATGTGTTCGCCGACACGCTTGAAGAACACAATGCCAACGTCGCCAAATGGTATGCGATCCGGCGCGAACG
>JBKJLZ010000073.1:0-5011 GCA_046596705.1 Sphingorhabdus sp.
AATGGGTTTATCAGCGACGGAACCTGCCGGTGAAAGTTGTGGCAGTGCACAGCGTTTGGCGCAAGGTCGAGGACATTGACGGCGATCAGGGTTGGATGCACGTTCGCTTGCTCAGCACGGCGCGCACGGCCGTTGTCGTCGGTAGCAGTATCGGCGCTTTACGCGAAAAACCCGATGCAAAAGCGCGTGTTGCATGGCGAGTCGAGCCCGGCGTTGTCGGCGAAATCGAAGAATGCAAAAATGGCTGGTGCCGGTTCGACAATGGCGGCCGGTTCGGTTACATTGAGGCCGAGCGGCTTTGGGGCGACGACGCGCCCTAAGCCGTCGCGGCGTGTTCCGGTGAGACCGCGTCTCCGCGCCCAGTAACTTCGGCAAATTTGGCGTGGTATTTGGGGTGCTCGGTACCCATCCACTTGTCCCACCAAGTGAAATAAAGGCCATAGTTCGTATTGAAACCACCATTGTGATGCAGGTCGTGATGCGTGGTCGTGTTGATCCAACTTGTGAGTGGTGTCGACAACCACCAGCGCGGATGCAATTCAAAACCGGAATGCCCCATGGCGTTGCGAATAATCTGAAAATTGAGCCAGGTGAACATCACCCACCCCGGCGTCGGCACAAAAAATAGCCAAACTGGAACAAACATGAACATGACTACTGCCTCGGGAATCGCAAAGCTATATGCAGCCCAAGGCGTTGGCGTTATTGACCGGTGGTGCGCGCGGTGGAAATGTTTGAACAGACTAGGATGATGCATCGTGCGGTGCGCCCAATAGAAATATGCATCATGGGCTATGATGATTCCTGCTAGAATTAATAGGTCAGTGCCTAGTCCAAAGCTAACGGCGGTGACGTGATAGAAAAGGCCCTTCTCGCTTCCCCACATCAGAAATGCCGCACCAAAGGTGTATACCAGAGCCGATTGCAGCGATTGCAGGAATTCACGGCGCATTTCCGTTGCGGTCGCTTCGCGCGACTGGATTTTTCGGGCTTTAATAGCACTCCGGCGCAGAAGCCAGACGATCGCAAAAGTCATCGACGCGGCAATTAGATAGCGGCCGAAGTCGAAAGCAAAAATATATTGCCCTTTGTTTAGTAGAATATCGAGCGGGGGGATTCCGATTGTCATAATTGAGGTTCCAAGCAGTTGATGCTTTTCAACTACCGCTCTGGCTCAATTCTACTCCCGCATTTCGAAATTTGGCTAGCCGATTTCGGAATCAACCATTGCCCTTGTTCGGTATTCACTTGGCGTCATTCCTTCTGCTTCGCGAAACGCTCTGTTAAAAGGGCCGAGCGAGCCGAACCCGGCGTCGAGAGCTATGGTAATGATGGGAACCTCACGCTGGCTAGCGTCGGCAAGTGCTGCTTTGACTTCGACCAAACGGTAGCCGTTGAGGAATGCGGCAAAGTTTCGGTGTCCGAGTTGCCCATTTATAACTCGGCGCAGGCGGTATTCCTGCTCGCCCAATTGCATGGCGAGTGCGGCAATCGAAAGCCCGTCATCGCGCCAAGCCATTTCTCTCGTCATATGCGAACTCAATTTCTCAGCAAGCGGGTCGTCAGTTACCGGTTTAACGGACATGGACCTTCCGACGGTCTGTGGCCCGAACAGATCCCCCTGCCGCATGGCGAACATAGCGGCACAGAAAGCGAGAGTAACGATAACGATGCTGCTGCCGACAACGCCGATAATCCAACGCGGTGCAGCTGTATTGAACACAGCGACTTCGGTAATCGCGATGATGATTACATAGCAGCCGACTGCTGCGGCAATGCGCGGACGCAAACGCCTGCGTCCTTCGACCAAATCGCCTCCGCGTCCGCGCCACGCCTCCCATAACCCTGCAGCTGCGAATGCGAGCATGCCTAAATGAAAAATTGTGCCAGCAACCAAATGGATGCCATCGTGAGCCTGATAGCTCACTTGCATTACCAAGATGTTTGCCATGGATAGCAAAACAAGCAGCACACCAACCGGATTGAGGCGTTTTTCATCGTTGAACCAGGCTTTGGCAAACAGCCAAAACAGTCCCGGTGTCGCGCCAGCAATAACAGACAAAAGCATTCCGATCGGGCCAAATTGAATGCCCCATCGAGCGGTTATCAGCAGGTAACAAATGATGCCGAGGTTCGTCAAAACCGCCATCCTCGCTGCCAATATACCGCGATGATCACGAATGAGCAGCCAGCTCCACAACACCAGTAGCGTCAAGGAGCCACCGCGGGCCATTAACTCAATTTGCTCAAATCCGAACATGGCGTGTTGCTGTCATAACGCACCGTAAGCAGCAAGCGCATTTTGCAAAGACTCGGAACGACCGCTTTGCTATCGACCTCACATGTCCGAACAAAAGCATCTCTATCTCGTTGACGGTTCTGCCTATATTTTTCGAGCCTATCACCGGCTGCCGCCGCTCACAAATATCCGCGGTGAGCCGGTTGGCGCGGTGTATGGCTATACCACCATGTTGTGGAAGCTTGCCGACGATCTGCACAAGGCTGATGGTCCGACGCATATGGCGGTTGTGCTCGACAAATCGAGCCAGTCATTTCGCAACGAAATCTACGATCTTTACAAGGCCAACCGCCCTGAACCGCCGGAAGATTTGCGCCCGCAATTCCCTATGATCCGCGATGCGACGCGCGCTTTTTCATTGCCAATGATTGAGGAGGATAATGTCGAGGCCGATGACATGATAGCAAGCTATGCCAAAGAGGCATGCAGGGCCGGATGGCATGTAACCATCGTGTCGTCGGACAAGGATTTGATGCAACTCGTCGAACCTTGCGTCGATATGTTCGACACGATGAAGAATGAGCGAATTCGCTCGGAGGAAGTGTTCGAAAAATTTGGCGTTGGTCCGGACAAGGTTGGCGATGTTCTCGCATTGATGGGCGACAGCGTGGACAATGTACCGGGGGTTCCAGGCGTCGGTCCTAAAACTGCGACCAAGCTTATTCAGGAATTCGGCGACCTTGAAAGCGTCCTTGCCGCCGCCCCCAACATGAAACCTTCTAAGATGCGCGACAATTTGATCGAGTTTGCCGAAAAGGCCCGGCTGTCTAAAGTTCTGGTAACGCTGAAGGAAGACTGCCCGCTGCCGATGCCAATTGAAGACATGAAGCTCGGCGCGATCCCTGAGGAGCCGCTTGCGGAATTCCTGCAACATCACGGTTTCAACTCGCTGCTAAAGCGCATTGGGCAGGTCACAGGCAATACCGCGGCGGCAAACAAGTCGATTGCTGGTAATCCGAAAATGGTCACCAAAGGCGATGGTGCGGCAAATGTGCCCGCCCCCGGCGACCGGATCCTACCCACGCCGATGCCGCCGATCGATACCAAAAACTACGTTTGTGTCACCGACATAGCTTCGCTCGACCATTGGATTGCCCGCGCCCATGAAACTGGAACATTGGGTTTTGACACCGAAACCGACAGCTTGCAGGCGGCGAGCGCGAATTTAGTCGGCTTCTCGCTTGCAGTTGCTCCGGGTGAGGCATGCTATGTCCCACTCGCGCATGGCGGCACCGATATGTTCGCCGAAAAGCCCACGCAGATCGACGCCAAGGCCGCGATTGAAAAACTAAAGCCACTGCTGGCCGACCCGGCAGTGCTCAAAATTGGGCAAAACCTGAAATACGATATGGCGGTGCTGGCGCGGCACGGTGTGACTGTCACGCCTTTCGACGACACAATGGTGATGAGCTTTGCGCTTGATGCCGGGCGTCAGTTGCACGGCATGAATGAGCTTGCAAAGCTTCATCTCGGGCATGACTGCATTAGTTATAAAACGGTAACCGGGACCGGCAAGTCGCAGATCGGCTTTGCCGCCGTCGCGCTGCCCGACGCGACCTGCTACGCCGCCGAAGACGCCGACGTAGCGTTGAGGCTCTGGCATCATTTAAAGTTACGCATGAGCCCTGAAAAGGCTACCCGCGTTTACGAATTGGTCGACCGCCCGCTTGTGCCGGTGCTAGCCAAAATGGAATGCACGGGCATTAAGGTCGACCGCGCGGTGCTGTCTCGGTTATCGACCGAATTTGCGCATGAAATGGACAGCCTAGAAAAGCAAATTCATGGGCTGGCCGGCCAGCCTTTTACGATCGGCAGCCCGCAGCAACTTGGCAACATATTGTTCGACAAAATGGGTTTCAAGGGCGGAAAAAAAGGCAAGTCCGGGCAGTATTCAACCGATGTAACTGTGCTTGAGGATCTGGCGGGGCAGGGCATCGAAATCGCGCGCAAGGTCCTCAACTGGCGACAGGTGGCAAAGCTTAAATCAACCTACACTGACAGCCTGCAACAGCAGATCGATCCGGCAACTGGCCGCGTCCATACCAGCTACAGCCTGGTCGGAGCGCAGACCGGGCGTCTGTCCTCGACCGACCCGAATTTACAGAACATCCCAATCCGCACCGAGACCGGACGACAGATCCGCGATGCTTTTATCGCTGAACCCGGCAACGTCATCCTCGCCGCTGACTATAGTCAAATTGAGCTGCGCCTAGCCGCGCATATGGCCGATGTCGGACCGCTTCGCGAAGCTTTCGAGCAGGGCGAAGACATCCATTCACGAACTGCGATGGAACTGTTCGGAGAGGTCAACCGCGACACGCGCGGGAAAGCCAAGACAATCAACTTTTCGATTCTTTACGGAATTTCGCGGTGGGGCCTGTCCAAGCGGCTGGCATCGAGCCCTGAAGAAGCGCAAACAATGATCGACACGTACTTTAATCGTTTTCCCGGCATTTCCAATTATATCACCGACACACAGGCTGAAGTGAAAGAACGCGGCCATTCGACCACATTGTTCGGCCGCAAAACATGGTTCCCTCGCATCAACGCGTCCAACCCCAATGAACGGCAGGGCAGCGAACGGGCCGCGATCAATGCGCCGATCCAGGGCACCAGCGCCGACATTATCAAACGTGCAATGGTCCGAATGGGGCCAGCGCTGGAGGCGGCAGGTTTGCATGACGTTAAGATGTTGCTTCAGGTCCACGACGA
>JBKJLZ010000172.1:0-3769 GCA_046596705.1 Sphingorhabdus sp.
TCAGCACCAGCGCGCCAAACAGCAAACTGAAGCCGAAAACGCTGATGAGCAGCGGGATCAGGTAAGCGTCGTTGATCGACGATCCGCCGAGGGTAATGCTTGCCTTTTGATGCTGGCTTTCCCACCAGATAACCGAGCGGTTGATAATCGGGATATTGACTGCGCCGATGATGCCGAACACCGCGGCAACGCGGCTGACGCTCCCCTTTTCGCTTGATGCATTCGCCAACGCGATATAGCCGAGATACAGGAAAAACAGCACCAGCATCGACGTCAGACGACCATCCCACACCCACCAGGTTCCCCAGGTCGGGCGGCCCCAAATCGACCCCGTTATCAGGCAGACGGCAGCAAATACAGCGCCCGGCACCGCAACCGCGCGCGCCGCGATACCAGCGAGTGGATGACGCCAGACAAGCTGGATAATGCTTGCGACTGCAATCCCCATCCAACCGCCCATGCCGAGCCATGCCGATGGAACATGCACGAATATAATCTTGACGGTGTCGCCCATCAACCGTTCGGAAGGTGCCGCAATCAAGCCCCATCCGCACGCGCCGAGCACCATCAACAGCCCCGGCCAGAACAAGGCGGGCGTTAGCGGCTTGGCTAAACGCAAAAAGCGTGCGGGATTCGCGAAACGGTGCATGATTCAATGACTGCAGCGTCTAGCACCACCGAAAGATTACGCCAACGGAAACAGCAATCACACGGACTGTCCCTTTAGGGACTGTCCCTAAAGGGACAGTCCCTGTGTCAGCGCCCGATTAGGTGCTGCGCCATTTTGTCTGCAACCACCGCTGCTGACACGTTTTCGGCTTCGCTTTGTACCCAGATGCTGCGCAGTCGATCCGGGATCATGTCGATCCGCTCATTTACTTCGTCGACTGAAACATTACCCAGATATTCAAGCCCGACATTGATGATACCGCCCGCATTGATGACATAATCGGGGGCATAAAGAACGCCGCGATCATGGAGACGTTGCGCGTCTGCCGGAGTCGCCATCTGGTTATTTGCGCCACCTGCTACAATGGCCACGTCGAGGTCGGCGATGCTTGCCGCGGTCAGGATGGCACCAAGTGCGTTCGGGCTGAAGATATCGGCCTTTACACCCATGATTTCATCAAGCGCCACCGCTGTCCCGCCGGTCTCAATTGCGATCGCCGATAGCTTTGCCTGATCGGGGTCGGCGAGCGTTAATTTTGCGCCATCGGCCGCGAGCAGCCGGGCAACGCCGCCGCCGACGCTTCCGACGCCTTGCACTGCGACATGGACACCAGCCATGTCGTCAGTACCCAAGCGCTGTTTCGCGGCTGCCTTGATGCCAAGATAGACGCCGCGCGCAGTAAACGGGCCCGGATCACCGCCTGCCGCGCTGCCGTCGGTTAATGGCAATCCCGACACATGGCGAGTTTCACCGGAAATCGTGACCATATCGGCATCGCTCATGCCGACGTCTTCGGCCGTGACATAACGACCGCCGAGCGATTCGATTGCGCGGCCAAAGGCGGCCAGCATTGCTGGGGTCTTAGTCCGCGCGGCATCGGCTAGTACGACACCTTTACCACCACCCAAAGGCAGCCCGGCCATTGCGTTTTTATAGCTCATGCCGCGCGACAGACGCAGCGCGTCGGTAATCGCGGCCTGCGCGTCGGCATAATGCCAGAACCGCGTACCGCCCGCTGCCGGGCCCAAATGCGTTGAATGCAGGGCAATTACCGCGCGCAGACCAGTGGCTCGGTCTTCGAACACATGGACCGATTCATGCCCGTCATAATCGGGCAAATCCCAAATGGCTGGCATATCGTTCCTCGCTCTCAGAATCATATTACGAACGAATGTAATAAAATTTCAAAAGCCGTTTGTCAGCCCTGAAAATGCTTGTGTCTTGTTGGGGAAATGGGGCGACCGAGGGGTCTTGAACCCCCGACCTCTGGTACCACAAACCAGCGCTCTAACCAACTGAGCTACGATCGCCACAAGCGCCATGAAGGCAGGCGCGGTCTTTACGGTTAAAGGATGCCGGGCGTCAACCCGGCATCATATCCGATTATTTCTTTAGGCTAAGCCCACCGAAACGCTTGTTGAACTGAGCCACACGACCACCAACATCAAGCATGCTGCCACGGCCACCGGTCCATGCCGGGTGCGAGGTTGGATCGATTTCAAGCGCCAACGTATCGCCTTCTTTGCCCCATGTCGAACGGGTCTCAAAGATCGAACCATCGGTCATCTGCACTTTGATCATGTGATAATCGGGGTGAATTTCGGGTTTCATATCTTATTCCTTTTTGCAAAGCTGGTTTCCGACCAGCTTCTTGGAAATTTTGGAAGCGCCGCCATTAGCGACGTGCGCGGTATAACGCAAGCACGGTTTGACCGGGATCAGTCCTTCGGTGGGTCGGCAATCATTGCCATGAATTCCGCTTCAGCGGCAACTTGATCGCCGATCATCGCCCGTCCCGCAAATTTGCAAACGCGCGGACGCTTTTGCACGAACGCAACCTCAAGATGAAGCAGGCAGCCCGGTTCGACGGGTGCTCGGAACTTGGCATTGTCGATCGCCATAAAGTAAACCAGCTTGCCGGACCCAGCGAGGCCGAAGCTTTCCATCGCCAACACGCCGGCTGCCTGCGCCAGTGCCTCAACAATCATCACGCCGGGCATGATGGGCCTTCCGGGGAAATGCCCCTGAAAAAAGCCCTCATTTATGGTGACTGCTTTGACCGCACGAATCCGCTCGTCAATAACGAGCTCTTCGACACGGTCGACCAGCAGCATGGGATACCGGTGTGGCAACACCGACATCACGCGCCTTACATCGTAACTGGCGAAATCAGCCGCCACCGATTTTACCGGCTATCAGGCTGGGGTGCTGGCGTTGCCGCTGGTTGGCCGGGTTGCGGTTGGGCTGCTTGCGCCTGTGCTGCCTGCGCCCGTGCCGCGTTTTCAAACATTTGCTGGATTTGCTGATAAACCGCAGCAGCCTGACGTGAAGGACGCCAGTTAGCGGGTGGCGTTATGCCCACGGTTGGAGTCGACTTGTCGAGCTCAGCCGTTATCAGCGTTGTAACATCGACTGAGTCAGGTGCCCAAACAAACGCGTCTGGCGCAAGAATCACATTGATCTTCTTAGCATTAATCACTGCCTGTTGCGCCGCTTCATATTTAAGCGCGATAGATTCAACCACAAAAACCTGGGCCTTGACGATAGGATCCTGAAGCTGACCGATCTCCCGCTGCTTTGTGTCAATTTGAGTCAGCAACGGATTTTTCGCTTTAATCGCGGCATCGACCTCGGCTTGCGTTAGCTCTTTGTCTTTGTTGGTATCAAGCTGCATATTGATGCTGTTGATCTCAGCGCGCTTCGCTTGCATTTGCTGAGCGGCGGCAGCGTATTGCGTGCCGATTTGCTGATATGCCTGACCTAACGCCTTGGAGCGTGCGATCGCAACGGACGTATCAGCGGTGGCGATCCCAGCTACCTGCGCATTGGCTGGCACGGCAAGAATGGTCGCAGACAGCAAAGCTGCCGCGATGGCGGAAAAACGGATGTTCATTAGAATTGAGTCCCTACGTTAAATGTAAATAGCTTGGTGTCATCGCCCCTCTGCTTAAGCAGAGCCTTGGCGATGTCGATCCGGAAAGGACCGAATGGTGAGTTCCAGTTGACGCCGAAGCCAACCGACAATCTCGGCTTTATGCTGTCGCCAAAAAACCGCTCTTCGAATTGAAGCGCAGGTACACGGGCCGATCCATCGGCATT
>JBKJLZ010000288.1:0-2799 GCA_046596705.1 Sphingorhabdus sp.
GCTGGTGAGGGAGTAGGCGCCGTCGGTGTTTCCGCAGGCGCATTCGGCTCGACTTCGGTGCCCGGCTGAACCGGTGCACTTTCGTTGAACTCATCTGGCTTTCCTTCAGCGGTGGGGTTGAGAGTGGCGGGGTCGGTCATCTCGGTATCCTTGCTTTTGGGTTGGTCAAGGATCAACGCTGCTAAGACCTCTGAGGTTCCACTCAGAGCCTCCGAAAATCCGCAAACAAAGCTAAAGCTGCTTTTCATACATTCGGTAGACTTTGTTGATCTTACCATTGATCGCCTCGCCCACCGACCGCATCGGGCCGTTGTCTTCAAGCACCCAGCCAAATTCACCACGCACAGCGTCGAATTTACCGACTGCATCGCGGCGGATATGATCGACGAGCATAAACGCGAGCTGGCTAGCGATGCGGCTCGCCTGCAGCTTCTTGACCACCCCCATCAGCGGAACCCGCATCGTGCGGACTTTTGGCGCACGCAACCACCATAAAAGCTTTGCCCAATTGAACGGAAACAGTGACCCGCCGAATTCGGCAATTTTCTCGTTAATATTCGGCAAGGTCATCATGAATGCCACCGGCTCTCCGTCGACCTCGGCTATCCGGATCAAGTCTTCAAACACGATTGGCTTCAACGTCATGCCGGCATAGGCAACCTCGGCATCAGTGAACGGAACAAAGCCCCAGTTATCGCTCCATGCATCATTTAAAATCGAAAGGATGAGTGCCGCTTCTGCGTCGAATTTGCTCTTCTCAACGCGTCGAATAAGAATTCGGTCATTTCGTTCTCCTGACGCGACAATGCGTTGGACCAACGGCGGGAAAGGGACTTCGATTGGAATTGCGTAAGTATAGAGGTCCTTGACGCCAGCATAGCCGTTGGTCTCGATCCATGATTGGTATTCAGGCTTATGATGCCCCATTAATATCGTTGGTGGATGATCAAAGCCCTGCACCAGCAAGCCAGGTTCATCCCAAATCGAAAGGCTTAAAGGACCAAGCGAACGTACCATCCCCTTCTCGCGCAACCATGTTTCGGAAGCGGCAAGCAAGTCCTTGGCGACCTCCGCGTCTTCGGCCTCGAACAGTCCCCAGTTACCAACGCCAGGTCCCATGCCTTGTTCGGCCGGCTGCGCGAGCGCAAGATGATCGACGTGCGCGGAGATCCTACCAACGACTTGGCCACCCCGCTCTGCGACAAACAACTGCGCATCACCATGTCCGAACCAGGGGTTCTTGCCTCGTGTAATAAGCGAATAGACATCGTTCTTAAGCGGCGGCACCCAATTCCGATCATCGGCGTAAAGCCGATATGGCAGGTCGACAAAGGCTGCTTTGTCGGCCTTTGTAACAACCGGGCGGATCGTAATTTCAGTCATGCTCTCTCACTCATCACATGGCGGCTTAGTGTCAATAGTCAGAGCCTTAATGTACGACCAAGTTTGCCGAGCGCCGCCTTGTCATCCTGCTCCAGCCCGAACTTCAATCCCGCCCAAAGCATCGGCCAGAATAATGTGAAAAGCCCAATGGCTCTGACAGGCGCGCCAAGTGGAGAAAGCGCTTCGCCGACCAGCCAAAGCGCGATGATGATAGCCGCACCAAGACCGACTGCACGCCAAAAGCCCAAGCCGAATGGTGAAATACGGTCGCTGACCCTGAGTTCGATAACCGCCATCCAGGCCGTCACCACAACCGCCACCGACACAGCGATCGCCATTCCAATCGCGCCATAAGTCGGCACCAGATACAATCCAAGTCCGAGCCAAAGCGACAGGCCAATAATGCTGTTCACCAGCGGCAGTGCTCGGTGGCCGACCATCTCAACAATCGGCGTTGCCGGACCGATGGCTGCCTCCCCAGCACGCGCTGCGAGCAATATAACCAGCAAAGGCAAGGCAGCCTCAGAGCCCAGCGTGAACGCGCTTAACATGTCCGATGCAACAAGAATCATAAGGCCAGCGAGCGGCACCGCGAGCAGCACTGACATATGAGTCGAAAACCGGTACATTGGCAGCATTGCGCCTCGGTCTGTTGCAGCTTGCGCTGACGCCAGCGGGGATAGCACGTAGAGAAAGGATTGCCGGACAATCAACGGGATTGACGCAATCTTTCGTGCAATCCCGAACAACGCAGCAGCGGTCGCGCCTGCTGCTCCGGGGATCATAAGGTTGAGCAATATTGGGGGAAGATCGTTATACGCTCGTCTGGCAATCGCGGGCGGCATCATCGCGGCACCGCTGACCAGTAACGCGCGCCGTGTCATGCGTGGCATCGGCGCGCGCCATAGCAGTCCCAGGTCATAATAACGGCCAAGCAGTCGAGCCGACAAAATCGCGGTCAGCGCTAGCGATAGCATATGGCCCAAAAGCAGCCCAAGGATGTCAAACCCGGCCAAGAAAAAGCAGGTAGCAAAAACTAAACGCGCAACTTGTTCCCAAAAAATCCGCAAACGGATTTCGGGCCCGAAAGCGCGCTTTGCCCGCGCAGCCGCTGTCGCAATCTCTACAAAAATCCAGAGCGGTAGGCTCCAGGCGAATATCGCAATTGCTTGCGGCAAATGGGCGGCTTCTTGTGGTGCCGATGCGACGAAACTGGCAAGCCAATTTGCCGATAACGTTATCGCCAGCGCCGCCGCCACGCCAAGGCAGGTACCCGTCAGCAAAGCAAAACGCACTGCGCCATGCTGTCGCAAACGATCGTGCTCGGCGGGAATTATCCGCTGTAACGCTTGGCCCATCGCCAGATCCAGGATGTTGGCCAAGATATTGATGGCTGCCCATAAAACGACATAAACG
>JBKJLZ010000298.1:0-4350 GCA_046596705.1 Sphingorhabdus sp.
CAGCGCGCTCGATCGCATCCTGTATCTCGAAAGCGACCGGATGGGATATCTGCTCGCAGCAGTGACACAAGAAAATCTGACCAATCAAATCGGCGTCGTTCAGAATGAAAAACGCCAGGGTGATACCCAGCCTTACGGTCTGGTCGAGTATGCGCAGTTAAAGGGCATGGTGCCCGAAGGCCATCCTTACGGCCATTCTACCATCGGTTCGATGGCGGATCTTGAGGCATCGACGATGGATACGGTCCGCGACTGGTTCCGCCAACATTACGGCCCGAACAACGCGGTCCTGGTATTGGCCGGCGATATCGACGTCGCAACTGCCAAAAAACTGGTCGAGAAAAATTTCGGTAGCATCAAGCCGGGTCCGAAGCAGAAAGCGCTGAAGATTGAAATTCCGACATTGGCTGCTGCCAAATCGGAGGTGTTGAAGGATCGCGTTGCAACGACGCGCCTCTATCGCAGTTGGACGGTGCCAGGCATCGACAATGCTGATTCGGTACCGCTAGACGTCGGCGCTGCTGTGCTTGGTGGCCTTGCCAGTTCGCGCCTCGACAACATATTGGTGCGCCAAGAAAAATTGGCTGTTGGCGTCACCGCCGGTTATCAGGGCTTCGCTCAAATGGGCGGTATCGAAATAACCGCCGACGTGAAACCAGGCGTTGACCCTGAAGTGGTCGGAAAGCGGCTCGACGAAATTATCGCTGATTACATTAAGAATGGCCCGACCGCCGATGAGGTGCAGCGTGTGCAGATGCGCAATGTCTCTAGCCGGTTGGCGGGGCTGGAATCGGTCGGCGGTTTTGGCGGCAAGGCAGTCGCGCTAGCTGAAGGTGCGCTTTATCGGAATGACAGCAATTTCTATAAAAAGCAGCTGGCTGATTTGGCAAAGACTACGCCTGCTGATGTGACCGCAGCAATGGGTCGCTGGCTGACCCGGCCCGTTTACGCGCTGAAGGTCGAACCCGGCGAACGTGCGCCTTATGAGGAGGCGAAGGGGGTTTCAACGCCAAAGGTTGCGACGCCGCTTACCCCTGTGCCGCGTGCGGCACCTCCCGCACTCGGTGCGATTTCCGATCTCGACTTCCCCAAGGTTGAACGCACCAAGCTGTCGAACGGCGTTGAGATTGTGTACGCTCGCCGCAGTACTGTGCCGATCACCCAAATGTCGTTGAGCTTCGATGCTGGCAACGCCGCTGATCCACGCGACCGGCTTGGAACCCAGTCTTTGATGCTAGCGCTGCTTGATGAAGGCGCGGCTGGCATGAATTCTACTCAGATCGCCGAAGCGCAAGAACGGCTTGGGGCGACGATCAGCAGCAGTGCGAGCATGGATCGCACCGCTGTCGGTTTGACAGCCTTGTCGGCCAATCTGGCGCCGTCGTTAAAGCTTTTTTCGGATATAGTATTAAAGCCTGACTTCGTTCCAGCCGAGGTCGAGCGGTTGCGCGGCCAGCAACTTGCGCGCATCCAGACCGAGCTTAACAATCCGCAGGCGATCGGTTTTCGCACGCTGCCGCCGATCCTGTTTGGGCCCGATCATCCTTACGGCATATCCTTCACAGGAACTGGCGATGTCGCAACGGTCAGCAAGGTAACACGCGACGAAATTACCGGCTTTCATCACAAATGGTTCCGCCCGGAAAAGGCGACATTCTATGTGGTGAGCGACAAACCACTTGCCGACATCAAGGGCGCATTGGAGACAAGCTTTGGCGGTTGGACCACCACCGGACCGGCTGGTGTCAAAAACATGTCGGCAGTGCCTGTGGCGTCCAAACCGCGCATTGTGCTTATTAACCGCCCTGATTCGCCGCAGTCGCTGATTTTAGGCGGTCAGGTGCTGGCAACCAAAGGCACCGCCGACCTGGAAACCGCGATCACGGCTAATGAAGCACTTGGTGCCGGGTTCCTCTCACGGATCAACATGGATTTGCGTGAAACCAAAGGCTGGTCCTATGGCGTTCGCGGCAGCATAAACAGGGTTGAGGGTGATGTGCCCTATCTGATTTCGGCCCCTGTGCAGGCCGACAAGACCGGCGAATCGATTGCCGCGCTGATGGTCAACTACAAGGCGTTTCTTGGTGACAAAGGCATTACCGCAGAAGAACGGGAGCGGATAATCGGCGGCAACATCCGCGAACTTCCGGGTAGCTTTGAAACATCAGGTGACGTGTTGGGCGCAATGCAACGTAACGCGCTCTATAAACGCGCCGATGATTATTACGCTACGGTTGCCAGCGAGTATCGCGGCATGACGCAGGCAAGCCTCGACAATTCAATCCGCACACTGGTCAGGCCCGACCAATTTACATGGGTGGTAGTCGGCGACGCGGCCAAGGTCAGGCCGCAATTGGAAGCACTGGGATTGCCGATTGAAATGGCAGGCGAAGCTGCTAAATCTGCTGACAAGAGTGAAAACAAACCTGCAAATTGAGGAGCAATAATATGGCAGCTGTAGACGGCGATTGGGACGTAACGATTAAAAGCCCGATGGGTGACCAGAAGGCAGTTCTGACTGTCAACAGCGACGGCGGCAGCTTTAGCGGAAAGATGTCAGGCGGCCTTGGCACTATGGATATTCCCAGCGGTAATGTCGACGGCGACACCCTAAGCTGGCAGATGGATATGACCGTGCCGATGCCGATGTCGCTGGATTGCACTGCAACAGTCGATGGCGATTCGATGAACGGCGAAGTAAAGGCCGGTGCATTCGGTTCCATGGGGCTTTCGGGAACGCGCAAATAAACTCTTTCCTGTTGGGAAAAGCAGCTACAACAAAGGCCGTTCGCCCACGCCGGGCGGGCGGCCTTGTTTCATCTGGGCGGAGTGCTAAAGTTTTGACACTGGCGGTTCTGTTCCGAATCAGCCGATAAGCCGGAGGACTCCCGCCATGAACCAGCTTGCCTCGTCTGCCCAGTTACGCATGTCGCTGCTTCGCTGGGCATTGTTCGTCATCCCTGTGATTATGCTTTTGGGGTCTCTGTCGGGATTGCTCTCCAATTCAGGCGATGAAAACCGCTGGTATGCCGAACTGGTAAAGCCCAAGGCGCAGCCGCCAGGATGGTTATTCGGTGTTGTCTGGCCTACGCTATATTTTCTGATGGGGCTGGCGTTCGCGATGATTTTGCATGCGCGCGGCGCGCGTTATCGGGGCCCGGCTATCGCATTGTTCCTCACACAGTTTTCAATCAACCTTACATGGTCGCCCGTTTTTTTCGGCAAGCATGAAGTGACTAACGCGTTTTTTATCATCCTCGCCATGATTGTCACAGGTATCGTGACCACGGTGATCTTTGCCCGGGTGCGAAAGGCGGCGGCGTGGTTGATGGTGCCCTATCTCGTCTGGATCAGTTTTGCCGCATTTCTTAATTTTGAGATCGACCGTCTCAATCCCGACGCGGAAAGCCTTTACGTTCCGGCTGCGAGTACCCAGATAGGCAGTAGCTGATCCCCCGGCTGTGATGGAGTGAATGACATGCAAAGCGAGAAACGCATTTTCGATGATCTGGCAAAAGTGCTGAATGGTGTGGCCGGAACCGTTGCCGGTATGGGCCGCGAAGCCGAGGCGAGCATGCGCGAACGCGCGCGGGAATGGGCTGGCGGGCTTGATTTGGTTACCCGGGAAGAATTCGACGCGGTCAAGCAGATGGCCGCAACAGCCCGATCCGAAGCCGATGCGCTGGCAAAGCGAGTTGCGGCATTGGAGGCTGCTGCTGGCGGCAAGCCAAAAGCTGCCCCAAAAAAGGCTGCGCCGACACCCTGAGAGCTGTTTTCCACAGTCCACCCACAGACTTGTGGCGGCCACCATTGTAACGGCCTTGCGCTGGAGTGCTGTGCAAGGCAGAATCGCTGCTTAAGGGTCAGCAGGCAGAAAATGCACGATAGCGAAGAAAATATCTCCGAGTTCGAGCGCGACGAGTCCGCGCCGGTGGATATGCTCGCCGCGCTTTTCGAAGCGCGGGGCTGGTCTTTTGAGCTTGACGGCGAAGATGAGATTACCGCCGAGTATAAAGGCAGCTGGACCAGCTATCAGATCCGTGCGATCTGGCGTGAGGAAGATAATGCGCTCCAGCTTATCGTGCTGCCCGACGTTACCGTGCCGAGCGACAAGCGCGACACTGTCTATACCGCGCTGGGGCTGATCAACGAACAGCTTTGGCTCGGACATTTCGACATGTGGTCGGCGAACGGCATATTATTGTTCCGCCATGGCAGCCTGATGCCCTCTAACGGTCTGCTCGGTGTCGATCATGCGCAGACGATTATCGATGTCGCAATCGACGAATGCGAACGCTTTTACCCGGTGTTTCAATTTATCATTTGGGGCGACAAGACGCCTTCTGAAGC
>JBKJLZ010000027.1:0-7712 GCA_046596705.1 Sphingorhabdus sp.
CGATCTAACGCTTCAGGGTGTGACAGAGCCTTACAGGATGTTAACTGCGCGAGCGGAATATCGGTTGCGGTTGCGCGCAGACAACGCTGCGACAAGGTTGACGCCAATGGCGATTGAGGTCGGCGCGGTTGGAATTGAACGCCAGCATGCGTTTGCCAAGCGGCAGGCTATAAAAAGCGAATTGGAGAGTGAACTCAACGTGGTGGTCAGTGCAGATCGGCTCAAAAAAAATGGACTGGATGTCAAACGTGACGCAGGAAAACTGTCTTTATATGACTGGCTGCGCTATCCAACCGTCAACGCCAGACAATTGCTTGCTGTTTCACGTGAAACAGACACTTTCGCTATATTTGATAGCCCGATCATTGCTGAGATCGAGCAGGATGGCCGTTATGCTCCTTATATTGACAGGCAAGAGGCAGAGATAAGGGACTTGCTGTCTAACGAACGGATCAGCCTTCCAAAATCGATTAACTATCGCTTAGTCGCGGGTCTATCAAATGAGATGGTCGAGCGACTCGATGCAGCACGTCCAGAAAACCTTGCCGCTGCTGCACGTGTTCGCGGCATTACGCCAGCCGCCCTGGCGGCCATATTGGTGCACGCGAAACGCGCCCTACCCATTAGCGTTGCGGCATGACCGAAAGCGAAGCGCTGGACTGGTTGCGCGCAAATTGCAATGTTTCTGGGGAGATGTGGGACCGGTTAGAGGCGTTCATTGGCTTTTTGAAACGCGAGGCTTTGAGCCAAAACTTAATTGCGGCGTCAACTCTGGAAAGCATCTGGAACCGGCATGTGGTCGATAGCGCTCAATTATTGAAATTATTGCCCGCTGATACGCCAGGAGTTGGTAACTGGATAGATTTGGGTTCAGGCGCTGGATTTCCCGGAATCATCGTTGCCATACTTAGCGTACATAATGTGACCTTAGTCGAATCACGCGGGCGGAGAATCGATTATCTGCAGCGAGCAATTGCGTTGCTAAGTCTGGAAGGCCAAGTAAAGCTTGCCGGAATGCCTTTGGAGCGATTGGAAACTGCACCATTTTCTGTCATTTCCGCCCGTGCCTTTGCTCCACTTCCTCGTCTGTTTGAGCTAGGTGCGCGATTTTCCACAGATAAGACAATCTGGCTGTTACCAAAGGGGCGAAATGCGGCTAAGGAATGGCAAGAGGTCCAATCGGTTTGGACCGGCGACTTCCACGTCGAACGCAGCGTAACCGATGCCGAATCAGGGATATTGGTTGGGCAACTGTCTGCAAAGAGGCAAAAAACACGATGATTCGTATTGCCATAGCAAATCAAAAAGGCGGGGTCGGCAAGACCACTACAGCGATTAATTTGGCGACTGCGTTGGCTGCGAGTGGCTGGCGTTGCTTGCTGATCGACCTCGATCCTCAAGGTAACGCCTCGACGGGACTTGGTTTGAAGCAGGTTGACCGTATTCACAGCAGTTATGATTTGCTGCTTGGCGATGCGTCGTTGAGCGACGCCGCGATACCTACGATCATTCCCGGCCTTGATATCATTCCGGCAACTGTGGATCTGTCGGGTGCCGAGGTTGAGCTGGTCGAATTCGAAGATCGCACTCACCGGTTGCAAGCTGCATTCAGGAAATCACCCCAGAATTGGGACGTTTGCCTAATCGACTGTCCACCGTCGTTAGGATTGTTGACCATTAACTCGATGATTGCGGTCGATTCGGTTTTGGTACCTCTTCAATGTGAGTTTTTTGCGCTTGAAGGATTAAGTCAATTATTACAAACAGTTGAGAGAATTCAAAAGCGTTTTAATCCTGAGCTCTCGATTATGGGAGTCGCGCTAACGATGTTCGACCGGCGCAACCGTCTGACCGATCAGGTGGCAGACGATGTCCGCAGCTGCCTCGGGCCTTTGGTTTTTGATACGGTTATTCCACGCAATGTCAGATTATCCGAAGCGCCAAGCCATGGCTTGCCAGCGCTGGTTTACGATCACAAATGCAGCGGGTCAGAGGCTTATATGAAGCTTGCAAGCGAACTGATCGCTCGGTTGCCAGCGAAGGATCTTGCTGCATGACGTTGCCCGACGAATCGGTTGAGAAATCACCTTTACGTAAAAGGATGGGATTAGGGCGAGGTCTCGACGCGCTTTTGGGCGAAGCGTTGCGCGGGGAAGTGGCACCGCAACCCGCCAGCATTTCCGGCCAAAACAGCATGCAGGGCCTGTCGACGATACCCATCGCCGACATTCGTCCCAACCCGGATCAGCCCAGACGGCATTTTGCCGAGGAGAAGCTGGTCGAACTCGCCGCCAGTATTGCGAAGCACGGAATCATCCAGCCGATCGTGGTCCGCCCGTATGACGGCGGATATCAGATTGTTGCCGGCGAACGGCGCTGGCGGGCGGCCCAGCGGGCACAGCTTCACGATATACCGGCAATCGTCCGCAATTTTGACGATGCGGCGACGCTTGAAATTGCATTGTTGGAGAATATCCAGCGACAGGATCTGAACGCTATCGAAGAAGCCGAGGCTTATAAAAAGTTGACCGAAATGTTCGGACATAGCGCACAGGCGCTTGCCGATTTGGTGCATAAATCGCGCAGTCACGTTGCCAACATGCTGCGGTTGCTGGAATTGCCGCCTGCAATTCGTGATTTGGTAATCGAAGAAAGGCTCAGCATGGGGCATGCCCGCGCTTTGCTGGGCAGCGACGATGCTGTCCGTTTGGCTATGGTGGTTATCAAGCAGGGCCTGTCGGTTCGCGCGACCGAGGCGCTCGTCAGAAAAGGCCGCTCGACGACTACGGTGAAGCGGTTTGACCAAGACAACGCGGCAAATGCCGATATTCGAGCGGTAGAGACGCATCTCGGCGACCTTCTCGGCTTGAAAGTCAGTATCAGCCAAAAGAATGCGACTGGCGCTGGAGCGGTCACTTTCGATTACAACAGCCTCGACCAGCTCGACATGCTTTGTCAGCGGCTGACGGGCGAAAAATTCTAAAAACCCAGTTTTTATTTTTAGTCCGGCTCCAAGCGGTTAACCATTCGGCGCGTCATGCATGCCGTAAAATACTCGGGAATGCTGGAGTATAAAAATCTTAACCAAAGATGTTTGCTATTTTGAAGACCACCTGCGTTAACCATGACGCACAGCAAAGCCTTATGATTCACCGTGCATAAGCGACCCAGAATGCAGTGGGGCATTCCAACCTGCTTTTTGTCACGAAGGACCAGAATATGTTGAACAAGTCAAAAATCGCCCTCATGGGTGCGATCGCTGCCGCCGGCATGGTTTCGAACGCCGCCAACGCTGCGACTGTAAGCGCTACAGCCGAAGTTGATATCCTTGCAGCCGTAACCGTAACGCAGACCGCTGGTCTGGATTTCGGTGTTATCGCTGCCGCTTCCGTTCCTGGCACAGTTACCATCGCCGCTGCTGATGGTACCCGCACCTGTTCCGCAGGCCTCGCATGTGCTGGTGCACCGCAGCGCGGTGCGTTTGCCGTTACCGGCGCTAACGGCCTTACTATTACCGTCACAGTTGATCCGTCGACGACACTAGACGATGGTCCAGGTGCCGGTGCCGCAATGAGCTTATCGCTGAACGCGTCGACTGCGACGGTCGTTGGCGCAGGTGCGACCGCCGTACCTTTCAACGTTGGTGGTGTACTGACCGTAGGCGGAGCGCAAGCGGCCGGTACATATACCGGAACCTACAACGTATCTGCCGACTACCAATAATCGTCTGCGCCGAGGCGCTCACTTTAAAAACCCCCGGTTGCCACCGCGCACCCGGGGGTTTTCTTTGGTCAACCGAATCATCGTTAGCTGCTTGGTAACCATATTCAATTATTGTCGCGGTTGGACCAGTGCAGCGTTGACCCAGCTGTACGTAACTATGTGGATTAAACTATTATGCGCAATCGGCTTGCAACAGCCTATCGGCATCTGGCGGGCCAGATTGCCTTTCTCTCCATCGCGACGACCGTAATAGCTTTGCCGTTGGCAACTCCTGTCCATGCGGCTGGCGACCTGTTGGTTGCACCAACACGAATCGTCCTTGACGGTCGGCGCGGGACTGAAGTTATTCTCAACAATACCGGCAACGAAGAAGCGACATACCGCATTTCGCTTGAGCTTCGGCGCATGAACGATATCGGCCGGCTTGATGACGTTCCAGTTGAAGACGCCAACGAGTCCGAAAAAGCAGCCTTAGCGATTATTCGCTTTGCGCCGCGACGGGTCACCTTGCCGCCAAACCAGCCGCAATCGATCCGCATAGGCTTGCAACCCATGGATAATCTGCCTGATGGTGAATACCGCGCCCACATGCTGTTTCGCGCAATCCCAAAGGCCCAGCCTGCGAGTGAAGCGCAGGATGCAGGTAATGGATTGAAAATCCAGCTTATTCCTATTTACGGTATTACTATTCCGGTCATTGTTCGCAAGGGTAATTTGGAAGCCACGGCAGCACTGGCCAACGTTAAAGTCGCCTCCGATAACGAAGGTCCAACGCTGCAATTCGACTTAACTCGAAAGGGTGCGCGTTCGGTGTTCGGCGAGATCCATGTTACAAAGCCTGGCGTTGCCGAACCTCTGCTGGTGGCAAAGGGGATCGCGGTTTACCCCGAGGTTCCGAGCCGCCAGGTCTTGTTACCTTTCGACGCAGCGCTGGCCGACAAAATGCACGGCGATATCGTGATCTCCTATTATGAAGCGCCAGAGGCGGGCGGCGGGCTGATAAGCCAAGTTCGCTCGGTCTTGCCTTAACCGGCTGAAGCAATCGGGCTGACCTAAGCCAGCGATGCACAATATCTATCATAAGGGGCGAAATGCCCTGATGGCCTTGGCCATGGCAGCAGGGATCGCAACGATTCCTGCTGCGCCGTCGTTTGCAGCCGACTGGCAGGCGAATGATGATGATGCATTGTTGTTCGATGTCCGCGTCGGCCAGTACCGCGTCGGTGACGGTGTTCGCGGTTATCAGACAGATAAAGGCATATGTGTCGATTTCGCTGATGTTATCATTGCATTCGATCTGCCAGTCAGGCTGGATAAAAAGTCGCGCCGCGCAACTGGCTGGCTGTTCGAGGAAAGCCGGTCGATCACCATTGATCGGGAAGCAAATACAGTACAAATCGTGAACAAAAATCAAATTCTTACAGCGCAGGATGTGCGCGATGTGCCAGAAGGATGGTGTGTAGATACGCAAACCTTGGCTCGGTGGTTGAACGTCGATGTCGTAGCTGACCAATCCAACGCGTTATTAGTTATAAAAGCCGACCGGAAGCTGCCTTTCGAATTGGCGGAAGAACGCAAGGTAAGATCGGCAAAGATACGTCCAGCGACACAATTCGACCTTTCCAAGCTGCCGCAAGCCAAGGATCCATACCAATTCTGGCGGACACCATCGGTTGACGTCGTGACGTCAATTGGTTTCAGTCGCGATAAGCGCAACGGGAACAGATTGGATGCGCGATATGAAGTGTTCGCCAGTGGCGAAATTGGCGGCGCGTCGTTCGATGCGCGACTTTCGTCGAATAATCGCGGCGTTCCGCAAAGTCTTCGCCTGCGCGGCTACCGCACTGATCCCAACGGGGGGCTGTTAGGTCCGCTGTCTGCCACGCATTTTGCTTTGGGTGACGTTTCCACCAGTTCCACGCCACTTGGCGTGCAGACGACCGCAGGGCGTGGCGTATTTGTAACGAACCGGCCTTTGGGTAGGGCTGAAAGTTTCGACCGCACCACTTTTCGTGGCGAGTTGCCTGATGGCTGGGAAGCAGAGCTTTACCGAAACGAGCAGCTGATCGGCTATTCTCAAAGCCGCGGCGACGGTCGCTACGAATTTCTCGACGTCGCGCTGCTTTATGGGGCGAATCGCTTTGAGGTGGTGCTGTACGGTCCGCAGGGCCAGATACGCCGCGATGTGCGGATGATTCCAGTAGGGCTCGATTCGATTCCGCCGCGCGATACATATTATTGGGCTGCTGTCCAGGATGCCGGCCGCGATCTTATCAACTTCGGCGACGCAGATTCATCGGATTTTGTTGGATTGCGAGGCGGTTTTGGTTTGGAGCGCGGTATTGATGCCAGAACGTCAATCGCCGGTTCCTGGTTTACCGCAATGCTGCGTGGGCGCCGGCACAACTATCTGGAAGGATCGATCAGGCGTGTGATCGGGCCTACGCTTGTTGAGCTGGCTGCGTCGAGCAACCTTTCAGGCGGCTATGCGTTCAGGGGCAAACTGTTGGCGCAGGTTGGCCAGACGCTGATTAGCGGTGAGAGCGTCCGGCTAATGGGCGGTTACAAGACCGAGCGATATGACGTCAATCTGCGAAGCCTCAATAGTTTTTCCGTCGATCACAGCTTTAAAATCGGACCGCAATATATTCCACTACGGGCCGAGATACGTCATAGCACGCGGACCGATGGCAGTACCCGAATTGAAGCATCTTCAAGACTATCATTTAATATCAAACAGTTAAATGCAAGTGCAGAGCTGATGTGGGAAAAAGAAAGTCATCGAAATGGCGTCAATCCGCCAGCGCGCCTGATGGCGGCTGCAAGGCTATCCGGGCGAGTGGGAGGAGTGCGCTTGCGCGGCGAAGCCCAGTTCGACCTAACCGGCAAAAGCGGATTTCGCGAATCACAGCTCACCGCAGAGTGGCGAGCGGGCGAAAGATCGGATTGGCGGGCACAGCTAGGCTATTCAGTGGCCGATAAACGCGGACGTCTCGCCATTGGTCATACCAAACGGTTCAAACATTTTGCACTATCGGGACAAGTCGAGGCAGCAAGCGACGGTTCTGTGGCGGCAGGAGTGAGCCTTGCTTTTAGCTTAGGGCCCGACCCGCGCGGTGGCGGTATCCGCGTAGCGTCGGAAAAACTCGCTTCATCAGGACAGGCACTGGCCATCGTCTATCAGGACGAAAACGCCGACGGCATCCGTCAGTCCGACGAACCATTGGAACAATCGGTAGAACTTACCGCCGGGCTATCGGCGCGCGGCGACCCGACCGACGCTGAAGGACGTACCATTATTGACGGATTGCAGCCATTTGAACCGGTACTGATTGGCATCGACGCATCGAGCTTGCCCGATCCGTTCATCCAACCTGCAACCAGCGGGGTTGTGGTTACTCCCAGACCGGGGGTTCCCGTGACAATCGAGCTGCCACTGGTAGCCGCAGGCGAAATATCGGGCAATCTGCAGCGCGAAGGCGGTAAAATATTGAGCGGTGTCGATCTCGAACTGCTCAACAAGAACGGTCTGGTCGTTAAAATAACGCGGTCCGAATTTGACGGGTTCTTCCTTTTCGAATTCGTGCCTTACGGAAGCTATAAGCTGCGCGTGGCAGCGCTTTCGGCGACGGTTATTGGCGTTCAAGCCGACTTATCGACGCCCGCAGAGCTGGGGCGAAGCAAACCGGTGGCAGATCTCGGCATTGTTTTCGCAAAACCGGTTGGTCGATTGGCGATTGCTGTCCAGCCGCAAGGCCCGTAGTTCCAATGGGATCACTGTTGTAACCAAAGCGTATCGGTTGCCGAACTTGTTGATGCGGCCTATTCTGCCGTGGGGTGGAGCCGCATTATATGACCGACATTGAGGCAAATATTGCCGAAGGATCGTTAAAGCCTGGCGACGTAATAAAACGTCACCGTTTATCGACTCGGCTTTGGCATTGGCTGAACGCGTTGACACTGCTGGTCTTGCTAATGAGTGGCTTGAT
>JBKJLZ010000034.1:0-2916 GCA_046596705.1 Sphingorhabdus sp.
TCGACATAGGCAGCAATCGTTGCGCGATCGAAGGTCATGCCGCTTCTCCCAATTCGCGTACCAGCGCCTCGCGCCCGCGCACCAGCCGTGATGTCAGCGTGCCGATCGGAACCTCGAGTATCTCGGCGGCTTCCTTATAAGCATAGCCTTCGACGAGGACCAGGATCACCGCCTCACGCTGTTCATCGGGCAGTTGTGCCATCGCTTTATCGACATCATTGAGTTCAAGCGACGCCTCCATGCGGAGATGGCTGTTATCGGCAATCTGCAACGCGCCGTCATCAATAACGGAATGCACGCCGCGTCGCGCCGACGCTCGACGGTTATCGATCCAAATGTTGCGCGTAATCCGGTACATCCAGCTATCCAATCTTGTGCCTTCCTGCCACTGGTCTCGCGATTTCAGCGCACGTTCGATCGCCGCCTGACACAGATCGTCCGCATCAGCAGGATGATGTGTCAGACCACGCGCAAACCGGCGAAGCCGCGGCAACAGCGCAAGCAGTTCTTGTTCAAAGGCCATTTAAAACCATAAATCTTTCGCCTTACTTGGATGAAACGACGGCATGGCCACGTTTCATCCATAAGATAAAATTAATTCCGGCAAAACATCGTATCGGCTATATGGAAAGCAAGCGAATGGGAAAATGGCCATCATTTAAGGTAATTGGCGCAATCACGCTGGTTCTGCTGTCTGGCAGTGCTGCCGCACAGCTTGGCCTGCCCCGCGTAGGTGTACCGCAAAACTTGCCTGTGGATCTCCCGGAACGCGCAATCGTACCGGTGCGAGCTCTGGCGCGAACGCTTGAGATTGCAAGATTGGATAGGCTGACCGATTTCGTTCGGTCGAACCGCGATGCTGTCGAATTCGATGGCAATCGTAATCCGTCGGTTCGCGGCGTGCTCATTGCAACAGGGGCCGATGATGCCGCAATCGCCAGGGCAGCGGCAGCGGGCTTTATGCTGCTTGGTCGCGAACGTATCAATGGTCTGGACATTGACCTGGCGCGCTTTGCCGTTCCAAACGATGTGGGATTGAAAGCTGCGCAAAAGCGTTTGCAAAAACTGTTGCCCAATGCCGAAGTCGATGCCGACAACATATACTTTCAGGGCAGTGCTTCGCCCTCGCCTGCGCTTTCAGGTGCAATATTGGCATCAACTACCGTGACCAACGCATCTCTCGGGTTGATAGATGGTGGCGTTGCCAACCATCCTTCAGTCGCGGGCCGTGTTGAGCAGCAAGGCTTTGCGAAGGGCGCGCCCGCGCCAAGTAGCCACGGCACATCGGTCGCCGCACTGATGGTCGGCAAGGGAAATGTATCCGGGGGCGCACCGGGCGGGTCGTTGTTGGCCGCTGACGTTTATGGACTGGACAAAGCGGGCGGCAACGTCAGCGCAATTGCGAGAAGCCTCGGTTGGCTAGCCACGCGCCGAGCGTCGGTGGTGACTATCAGTCTCATAGGACCCGACAATGCGCTGCTTCGAACCGCCATCGCCAGTGCTCAGCGAAAAGGGATGATTATTGTCGCGGCAGTTGGCAATGATGGCCCAGCCGCTCCCGCCGCGTTTCCGGCGTCCTATCCTGGTGTGCTTGCCATTACCGGGGTCGATACCAAAAATCGTGGTTTGCCGGAAGCTGGCCGTGCATTGCATATCGACTTTGCTGCACCTGGAGCCGGGATCATGAGCGCGATTGATGACAACCGCGCTGGCAAGGTTCGTGGAACCTCGTTTGCTGCCCCACTGGTCGCTGCGCGGCTTTCGTTATTATACTCCCGACCAGCCAACGCAGCCGTCGGCCCCGCTGTGCGCAAACTGATGACAGAGGCCGTCGACATAGGCAAAAAAGGGCGTGATCCGGTCTTTGGCCATGGACTTATCTGCGGAAAATGTGTGGTTCGCTAAAAATTTTTTCATTGGCACGGATTAATCCCCACTGATCCATCGTTGCTCCATCATGCAGGCAATAATGCCGCAAAGAAGGAGAACGAAAATGAAATTGCGTTTCAAACATTCGATCATTCCGGCGATTGCGCTGATGGCTATGGCGAGTTCGCCTGCATCGGCACAATTGCTGGGCGGCGCTGGCGGCGGCGGACTGACCGGCGGGCTTGGCGGCTCACTGGGACAGACTACTGGTACCATAACCGGCACTGCCATGGGCTCGGGCAGCGCCGAGAAATCAATTGATACCCGTTCGGGTCGAGTTCGCGGTAGCGGACAGGCGAAGGGCAGCGGCAATGGCTCGGTAACTGGCGGATCAAGCATTCTTGACCGGACAATGAGCGGCACAGCAAATGGCTCAGCCGAAGCTTCCAAAAGCGGCAGCGTCGACGCCTCATTGGTCGGTACCGACTTTGTGCGCGCAACAGCCAGCGATGGCGTAACGCGAACACGCGGTGCGGTCGATAGCGCCCGCGGAACCGCAAGCTCGGCGCTTGGTCAAGCACGTGCGTCGGCGACCAATGCCATCGGCAGCGCTTCGGGTGCAGCGTCTGGAATGGGGTCGATAGCTGGCAATGGCAATGGCAATGGTATGGCGCAAGGCGGTCTTGGGCAACTTGCTGCATCAGGTTCGGCTGCTGCCAGTGGCGCCGGGATGTTCGCCATCGAACCGGGTATGCCAATCGAAGATGTTAAGGGCCGCACTGTCGGCTATGTCCAGCAAGTGCAACAGACCAAGCGCGGCGTTGTCGAGAGCGTCACCGTCGAAGTAGGCGACCGGATCGCCACTCTTCCTGCATCTAACTTCTCCGGATCGGGCGAAGCATTGATTACAGGGATGACCAAGGGCGAACTTAAGTCGGCAGCCAAGGAGCAGGAAGCCCGGCAGCCCAACGGCTCTGCGCCGGCATCGCAAGCGCAGAATCAGGATTCTTCAACCTCAACCCGCAGTTCGCGTGGTGGAGGCAATCA
>JBKJLZ010000091.1:0-5475 GCA_046596705.1 Sphingorhabdus sp.
GACGGCGTGTTGAACGGGTGCATAAATGACCTCGATCAGCGCGACGCGCAGTTTATTCGCAGTGCGTTCATGGGGGGCGTCACTTACACCGACCTCGCGGCGCGCGAAAGCCAGCCACTTGGCACAGTGAAAAGCAGAATTAGAAGGGCTCTTATAAAGTTGCGGTTGTGCATGGAGGGCCAACTATGACCATGCTCGGGGAGGATGATTTCGTATTGGCAGGCGAGTATGTCCTAGGTTTGCTCGATCGACCAAGCGAAGCCTCTGCAACCGCGCGTATCGCAACCGACGCTGCTTTTGCGGCAGAGGTGGAGGCGTGGCGGCTTCGATTGTTGCCGATGGTTGATGGCAACGACACGCCAACGCCGCCGCATATCTGGGATACTATACAAGCGTCATTGCCGGTGCCGACACAGCAGGACAACAAATCGGGCAACGTCCGCGTTTGGCAAGCGATAGCTGGCGCATCATCGATGGCGGCAGCCGTGCTCGCCATTTTGTTATTGCAGCCCCCTGCGCCTGTCGTAACGCCGGTACCAATCCCGCCCTTGGTGGCAGCACTTGGTAGCGAAACTGGTACATCCTCTATTACCGCGCGTTACGACGGCGCTAGCGGTCAAATGCTGCTAACACCGGTTTCGCTGCAGACAGGCAAATTATATCCCGAGCTTTGGATAATACCCGCTGATGGAAACCCACGTTCTTTAGGCATGGTCCGTGCCGATGGCCCGTCGCAGATCAACGTTGGCGCTAGTCTGCGGGAGTTCATCGACGAAGGCGCTACTTTGGCGATTACATCTGAGCCGATCAGTGGAGGACCTGACGGAAAGCCAAGCGGACCGGTCATTGCCAGCGGGAAAATAACAACGGTCTGAATTTTTTTTAATCGAATGCATCCGTACCGAAAGCATCTGCGTTTCTGTCATCAGCACCCCGACCCCACGGGCGTGACAAGGGATAGGAACGACACTCATGAATTTTCGCCAATCAACTAAAATTTTTGCACTGGCGCTTGCAACTGCAAGCATTGGTGCTTCTCTACAAGCCAACCATCACGCGATGGGCAATCCCAGCGTCGGCGGCGCAGAAATGTTCGCCACTAAGACGATCGCTGAAAATGCATCAACTGCGCCCAATTTAACAACTCTCGTGGCCGCCGTTAAGGCTGCCGGTCTTGTTGAGACTTTAATGAGCGCTGGTCCATTCACCGTTTTCGCACCTACCAACGCCGCTTTTGCAAAATTGCCTGCAGGGACCGTCGAGACACTAGTGAAGCCCGAAAACAAGGCGACGCTAACATCGATTCTGACCTATCATGTCGTTGCCGGAAAAGTGACCAGCAAGGACATTGCCAAGGCAATCAAGAAAGGCCGTGGAAAAGCGACATTCAATACTGTGGCTGGCGGCAAGCTGACTGCAAGAATGTCGGGCAAAAATTTAGTGCTGACTGACGCCAAAGGCGGAATGTCGACCGTTACCACTGCTAACGTAATGCAGTCGAACGGCGTTGTGCACGTAATCGATTCGGTATTGCTTCCTTAACTGGACGCAAGCGCGGCGGGCTGGCCTTCCCTCCCTTAGACCAGCCCCCGCGCATATTTTTGAGTACCCTCCGTGATAACCTTATCACCTGGCAATATATCGGCGATTGCGATATCTGGTAGGCTTTCCAATCGCCGGTATAATGGCGCAAAGTCGGTTTCAACCGTGACTTTTAAAAGCTCATTCAGGCTTGGTATTACAAAATAATTCTGCTGGAAATCGTCGATCCGGTATTCCGTTCGCATGACTCGCGTGAGGTCGAATTCAATCCGATTGGGACTTGGGTCGTCGAGCGCAAATACACTTTCGGCGTAGCTCGAAACGATCCCGGCGCCATAGATGCGCAATTCTCCATGTTCGCGGATCAGTCCGAATTCAACGGTATACCAATATAACCGCGCCAGATGGTCAAGTGCATCAAAGCCGACGCTGCGCAATCCGCCTTTTCCGTAAGCTACCATATAATCGGCAAACACCGGATCAGCGAGCATGGGCACATGGCCAAAGACATCGTGAAAAACATCGGGTTCCTGAAGGTAATCCAACTGTTCGGGCGTACGGATGAAATTACCCGCTGGAAATCGGCGGTTTGCTAAATGATCGAAAAACACCGCGTCTGGAACCAGACCCGGGACCGCGACAACCTGCCAACCCGTCGCTGCAATCAGTCGTGCATTAAGTTCACGGTAATCAGGTATTCCCGGTTTTGAAAGTTTCAGTACATCCATGCCGCGCAAAAACGCATCAGCCGCTCTTCCCGGCAGCATGCCGGTCTGCCGCGCAAACAATTGATCCCACATAGCATGGTCATCGGCGGTAAAAGCATCCCAGTTTTGCGCGATTGTCCAATCCGCATTTGCGCAGGGCGGCGGGCTGTCATAAGTGTGAAGGGCGTCGGCCATAGGGAAGTAGTTACACTTGAAACTGTTTCGCATCAACAGCTTGTTCTCGGGATTTCGTGCGGTGGTTTGCTGGCCGCTGCTGGTAATTGGCTTGTATATGGCCGCAGCCTTTCTCGGTAGCCAGATCCCCGCAAACGCCAGCTGGCGACAACCCGAAAAGGGTATTGACCTGTTTGTCGAAACCAACGGCGTGCATGTCAGTCTGATCGTGCCAGTGACTGACCTCCGCGATCTGATTCGTTTCGAGCATTTGGCCGATCCCCGACTTTACGGGACCCACGCAATGATTGGTTGGGGCCACGCCGGTGTATACCGCAACGCCGAAACCTGGGCTGACGTTCGGCCAAATGATGTTGGCAGCGCAATTTTCGGCTCGGACGAAGTATTGCTCCACATCTATCACGTGATCAGTCCGCGAGCAGCGCCTCATCGCAAAAAATTGCGCGTCACCCGCGAGCAATATCGCCACATCATTGCGGACATCAGAGGGAGTTTCGCCCCCGGCGCTATCTCGTACCGTGCTTACGGCCCCGATAACCTGTTTTATTTGGCGAGAGGCCGGTACACGGCCATCCACACTTGCAACGAATGGACTGGAGCGCTGCTTCGCCGTGCCGGTGTTAGGATGGGGGTTTGGACGCCGATGCCAGGCGGCGTTATGCGCTGGTTTTAGCTTTTCATCCATTTGCGTAGGGCCGCGGGGCCGTTGCGGCCCACACATGTTCTGGCCACAAAATAAACAACTAGCTGGCTGCAAAAATTGCCGCCCACTCCGTTTCGTCTACGACGCGAATGCCGAGGGCCGTTGCTTGTTTGAGTTTTGATCCTGCCCCCGGCCCTGCAACCACCAAATCGGTTTTTGCGCTGACCGAGCCAGCTGCCTTTGCTCCCAGCGTTTCAGCCTGCGCTTTTGCCTCGTCGCGACTCATCGTTTCTAGCTTGCCGGTGAAGACAATCGTTCTGCCTGTCCATTCACTGGCACGGACATTTGAGATATAAGCGGGTGGCTTCACTTCGCTTAGCAGGTCATCCCAAACCCCAATGTTATGGGGCTCGTGAAAGAAATCGCCCAAGCCTTGCGCCACCGTCAGACCAATTCCGTCGATACTCGTTAACTCGCTCACCGCCGACTCATCGCCAGCTGCCACCCGAACGCCCAAATCCTTGATTGCATCGAGCGTGAAAAAGCTTCTGACCAGATCTTTCGACGTGCCTGCCCCGATATGGCGGATCCCCAAGCCAAATAGCAACTTGATCGGGTCGGGCGAGCGCTTGCTTTCAATCGCTGCCAACAGGTTATCCACAGACTTTTCCTGCCAGCCTTCCCGCGCCAGAATCGCATCACGCTTTTGCCGCAGGCGGAAAATATCGGCGGGGCCTTCCAGCCACCCTAGCTCAAAGAATTCCTGGATTGTTCTCTCGCCCAGCCCCTCGACGTCAAGCGCAGCACGGCTAACGAAATGAATAAGGCGCTGGACTCGTTGCGCCGGGCAAATCAGGCCACCGGTGCAGCGAACATCGACTTCGCCTTCTTCTGCCACAGCTTCGGATTTGCATTCGGGACAATAATCCGGGAAAGCGTATGCACCAAATGCATTGTCGCGAGTCAAATTCTCGACGATCTGCGGTATTACATCGCCTGCCCTCTGGACCACCACGCGGTCACCCGGGCGCACGCCCAGCCGGGCAATCTCGTCGCGATTGTGCAGTGTTACGTTCGAAACCACGACGCCGCCGACGGTGACAGGTTTCAGACGCCCGACGGGGGTAAGTTTACCCGTTCGGCCAACCTGGATGTCGATGGCCTCCAAAGTCGTTTCCGCGCGTTCCGCCGGAAATTTGTGCGCAATCGCCCATCGGGGTGCCTTGGCGACAAATCCCAACCGCTCCTGCCAATCAAGGCGGTCAACTTTGTAAACCACGCCATCGATATCATATGATAGATCAGCACGTTGATGTTCGATCTTGCGATAATGTATTAGCGCATCTTCTGCGCTGTTTGCTCGAACGAGCATTGGCGAAACCGGCACCTTCCAGGTGGCAATCGCCGCCATCACACCGCTTTGCGTGTCAGAAGGGAGAGAACTGACCTCGCCCCAGCCATGCGCTAGAAACCGTAATGGCCTAGCCGCTGTTATATCTGCATTTTTCTGCCGCAACGAACCCGCCGCCGCATTGCGCGGGTTGGCAAAAATTTTGCCGCCCTTGGCTTGTTGCTCAACATTGAGCGCAGCGAAATCGGCCTTCGCCATATAAATTTCGCCGCGAATTTCAAAAATTTCAGGTGCTTGGCCAGATAAGGTTTGCGGAATGTCCCGAACCATTCGAACATTGGCGGTTACATCCTCGCCAACTGCGCCGTCGCCGCGAGTCGCCGCCTGCACCAACACACCGCTTTCATAGCGCAATGAGCAAGAAAGCCCGTCGATCTTGTCTTCCGCAGTCAACGCCACCGGGGCATCCACGGCCAAGTTCAAAAACCGCCGCACCCGCGCGACAAATTCGGCGACGTCGGAATCATCGAAGGCATTGTCGAGACTCATCATCCGCTTGGCATGGGTTATCTTGGCAAGCGACGATCCTTCAACCGCTGCTCCAACTGATTTGTTCGGGCTGTCGGCGCGAACGAGGTTAGGAAATGCCGCCTCCAACTCATTGTTGCGGCGGACCAAGGCATCATATTCCGCGTCAGAAATCTCGGGCGCATCCTCAGCGTGATAACGCCGGTTATGATGCGCGATAGACTTGGCAAGACGCATCAATTCATTGGCAGCGACAGCTTCATTATCGATGGTCATAAATTCTGTCAGCCCGCCGTAGTCGGCAGCTTTTCTAAATCGAACGAAACCCGAAACAATCGCCCTGGTCGCGCGAGTTCGTAAACCAACGTCCGCCCCGGCTCGATCTCGAATGCCCAGACGTTGGTGTTCGACACCGAACGCCCATCCCTCGTAAACATTGCTTTCGAAAATTCATCGACAGGAAATTCTTGCCGCGATGCCGTCCCGGCAGTTGCGGTATCGCCGCCATA
>JBKJLZ010000113.1:0-2902 GCA_046596705.1 Sphingorhabdus sp.
CTGATAAGATATTGTGCGAAGCGTTGTTAGCGCTTCCCGACGAAGCGCGGCGGACAATGCTGCTCGGTTATTTGGGCTATGCATTATATGATATAGCGACTTTGCCGCTGTTGCAGGATGAAGGCTTTGACGAATTCGATCCAGTAAAGGTCGACCGCATTTCGCCCGAAGACGCGTCAACTATCCGCAAAGGTGGTGCCTCTGCCACTTTGAAAGGTATCGAGTTTAACAATTTCGGTGCATTTTTCAGCCGCGCTTATCGCGAGAATGACTATCTTTGGGGACGGCTACACGGCGTTGACCGCCTGATCGATTTACTGATTTCTACAATGCCCGCAGGCACCGTTATGGCGAGTGAGCAGGCGCTGGCTTACAAGCGACGCGCCTTCCATGCGATACTGGATCAAGAAGCGCCCCGCCTGAAGCGCATTCAACCACTTATCGAGACCCTGCGCAAAGAAATCGACGGTGTTAGCGCATGAAGCAGGTTACTTTTTCACCATTGCATAGACCGTCTCAACGAAGCGATCTGCGGTGATGAACCCATCAGCCTTAACACCATAGCCATCCGCAGGGCGCATCGCTTTGACTTGATCGAGTGTTTTACCCGCTGCTATCCCGGCTTCTACCTTGGCGATAATTTCCGCGACCATATCGCGGTATTTTTGCAATTCTGCCTTCGTCGCAACAGCTCCATGACCGGGGATTATCTTGGTCTGATCGTCGGCAATCGCCAACGCCTTGTCTGCAGCAGCAACGATCCCACGGACATTACCACCGCTGCTGCCATCGACGAACGGAAATGTCACCTGGAAGAAAAACAAGTCACCCATGTGAATGACGTTAGATTTGGTCCAGTGGATGATGCTGTCGCCATCGGTGTGGCCAGCTGGCATATGAATTACCCGGACCTCTTCGCCGTTCAAATGGAGCTTGATGCCGTCAGCATAAGTAATGACCGGCAACGCGACTTTGGCAGCTGGCGGTACGACGTTTCCAGCGATAGTCGCACCAGCCGCCATTCGCACGCGAACATTATCATGCGCCATGATGATCGCACCTGCTTTGCCGAGATTTTCATTCCCGCCGCTATGGTCATAATGCCAATGCGTGTTGATCAGATATTTGACTGGAGTAGCACCGAGATCGGCAACCGCTTTCCTGATTTTGGCCGTAAGCGGCGCGAACTGATCGTCGATCAAGATCGTGCCGTCGTCGCCATATGATAGGCCGATATTGCCGCCTGCACCAAACAGAACTGCGACACCAGGCGCAAGTTGCTGCGGCTTGATTTCGACTTTGGAAAGATCCTGTTGTGCATGCGCGGGCAGCGCGACCACCAAAGCAAGCAAGGGGATTGCAAATTTCATCGACCGTCCTTCATTTGAATAGCCTATATTGACGCAAAATCTGATCGAGGCAACTGCGCAATCAGTCGGTTAATTCGTCCCAAATGCCTTTAACCTTGTCGAAAAAGCCGCGCGATTGTGGGCATTCATCCCCGGTTTCGGTCTCGCGGAATTCGCGTAGCAATTCTTTCTGCCGCGTTGACAGTTTGGAAGGAGTTTCAACTTCGATCTGGATGACCATATCGCCACGTCCGCGACCTTGTAGAACAGGCATGCCCGCGCCGCGTTGGCGTAGCTGCTTGCCCGATTGAATGCCATCGGGAATGGCGATCATATGCTCTGCGCCGTCGAGCCCCGGGATGCGGATTTCGCCCCCCAGCGCCGCAGTCGTAAAGCTGATTGGTGCGCGGCAAAATAAGGTTGTGCCATCACGTTCGAACATCTTGTGACGGCTAACATGAATGAAAATGTAAAGGTCGCCGGCGGCTGCGCCATTTGGGCCAGCCTCACCCTTTCCTGCTACCCGAATACGCGTGCCTTCATCAACTCCCGGTGGGATGTTGACCGCTATCGTCTTGCGTTCATCGACCCGACCCTCGCCTTTACAAGACTTACACGGATTTTCGATAACTTCACCGCGGCCATGGCAGGTCGGGCAAGTGCGCTCGACTACAAAAAAGCCTTGCTGCGCGCGGACCTTGCCATGCCCTGCGCACAGATTACAACGGCGTTTGCCAGAGCCGGCCGTTGCGCCGCTGCCTTCACAAGGGGCACAAATCGAAGCAACATCGATGGTAATATCAGCAGATTTACCATGGAATGCCTCGTCCAGCGAGATTTCGAGGTCAAACCGCAGATCGGCGCCGCGAGCAGGGCCACGCTGGCGTCCACCGCCAAAGCCGTCGCCGAAGAAGCTTTCGAAGATGTCGGAGAAATCGCCGAACCCAGCACTCTGACCACCGCTACCGCCGAAACCCCCCGGGCCGCCATTTTCAAATGCAGCCTTGCCATAGCGATCGTATGCCGCTCGCTTCTGCGGGTCTTTCAGAACATCATAAGCTTCGCTGATAGCCTTGAACTTGGCCTCGGATTTTTCACAGCCAGGATTGCGGTCGGGATGGCATTCCATCGCGATCCGGCGGTAAGAGGTCTTTAGCGTCTTATCGTCCGCTGTCCGCTCTACTTCCAATAATGTATAATAATCGCCGTCGAGACTCATGAAAGCCTAACTCCCGTATCCCGACCGTCGCCGCGTTTCGAAGGGCGACGATCGGAAACTTTCATCATCAGTCTTTTTTGTCGTCTTCGACCTCGGAAAACTCCGCATCGACGACATTTTCGTCAGTCGGAGCCTCTTCAGCGGCCGAGTCCGCGGGCGCGCCCGAAGCTTGCTCTTCCTTATAAATCGCTTCACCAAGCTTCATCGCGATTTGGGCAAGTGCGGTTGCCTTTTCCTTCATCGCTTCGGGCTCGCCGCCTTCGATGGCGGTCTTAGTTTCAGCAACCGCTGCTTCAATTTCACTTTTTAAAGCGTCATCGATCTTCTCGCCATG
>JBKJLZ010000157.1:0-2596 GCA_046596705.1 Sphingorhabdus sp.
CTCTTTGGCGTTGTCCAATTCTGGCCATTGCGATCGGGCTTACCGAAGACGCAGCAATTCGTAAATTTCTGGCTGACAAATCGGCCTAAGCCGCTTTCCAGTCTATTACACTGTTAAATGCCGGTAACAGCATTTTGGGCTTATCCTGTCCCTGCAACGTGTTGCGCGTTGTTAAATTGGGAACACTCAAGCCTGCCGCGGCGACCAGATAGGGCGATACGCGGTGGCTGGTGCAAAGGCCGCCATTGCCATCGCTGACCATTCGCTGTTCGAATTCTATTCCTTGCTGGTGTTCCTTCGACCGGCATACCGTTGCAACAACTAACTGGCCCTCGCCGAAATCGATAACGAATTTCGTGCCGAGTGGTACGTTCAAAAGCCCTTCGATCAGGGCCCCCGATACGGACAGATTGCGGATGACCACCGAATAGCAATGATCGTCGTGCACCAACCGGACTTTCCGGTACATCGACAGCCGGTCATTACGTTGCTTTGACGGGCCGGTCGGGGTGATGAACCAGTCGCCATTGGCAAACCGGCTGTGAAGTTCCTGGTCGGTCACCGCCTTGCTGTAAACAAAGCCCTGGATATGACTGACGTTCAAGGTCTGGATCAGCGCCAGTTGATCAAGCGTTTCGATACCCTCTGCGGTCGTTTCCATGCCGAGCGCTTCGGCCAGTGCGACAATTGCGGCAATGATTGCGCCGTTGCGCGACCCTGGTTCGGTCGCACCGCGGACGAAACTCTGGTCGATCTTGATCTTGTCGAACGGTGCCGATTGGAGATAACTGAGCGACGAGTAACCAGTGCCAAAATCGTCGAGCGCCAGCCGCACCCCGACTTTTTTAAGCGCCGCGAACATTTCGTCGGTCTCTACGGAATCGCGCAAGAAAACACCCTCGGTAATCTCGAGTTCGAGCCGGTCGGGCGCAAGTCCGGTTGATCCCAATGCTTCGGCCACAATCTTGGGCAGCAGATCATTAGTAAACTGGATCGGCGAGACATTGACCGCAACCCTAAGCTTTCCTGGCCATCTTGCCGCATCCTCGCACGCCCTGCGGATTGCCCAATCGCCCAGAGCACCGATCAAATTGGCCTCTTCAGCAATCGGGATGAACAGTGAGGGCGATATCGACCCGCGCTCCGGATGATCCCAGCGGATGAGCGCTTCCAGCCCAGTGACGATGTTTGTTTTGGTGTTTACGATCGGCTGGTAGGCAAGCGTCATCTGACCATTGGCCAGCGCATCGCGCAAATTATCTTCAAGCTCGCGGCGGTCTTCTGCGGCCTGATGCAGTTCGCTTGAATAGAAACGGAAACGGCCGCGTCCGTTGCCCTTTGCGGCGTAAAGTGCAAGGTCGGCATTGCGGATTAAATCTTCGCTCGAAACGCCGTCGAACGGGCTGATCGCAATTCCGACCGACGCGCCGATGATGCAGCGGCTACCCTCCACCGAATAAGGCTGCGACAGGCTGCGGATAATTTCGGCCGCCATGTCGCCCAACGTGCCGCGATCTTCAGTGTCGGGCAGGATGACCTGAAATTCGTCACCACCCAAGCGGCTGACTCGTTCGCGGTCGCCGACCACCTTCAACAGCCGCTCTGCGACCTTTTTTAGCAAAGCGTCGCCTGCGGGATGGCCAAGCGTATCGTTGACCTGTTTGAACCGGTCGAGATCGATAAGCATGATAGCACAAGGCCGTTCCTGTGGACGAAATGCGGTCAGCGTGGTTTCGAGCAATTTCGACATCCGGAAACGGTTCAGCAAACCCGTCAGCGAATCATATGTTGTCAGCCGCGACGAATCTTCCGCTGTCTGGCGCTGAGCAGTGATATCGGTGCCGCTACCCAGATAGCCAGCGAATTTACCCATATGGTCGTACTGCGGCTGCCCCGAAACGGCCCACCAACGCTCCTCACCATCAAGTGCTGCCTGCAATGGAAGGTCATCGAATTTGGACTGTTTTACCAGGATGAAGGGTAAGGTACGCTGAAGGTCGGCCTTGCTGCCCAAATGGCAAAACAGGTTGGCAAACGGACGGCCAAGTAACTCGTCGGGGGTTTTCCCCAGTAATTCGGCCACTGACACGGTCAGATAGGTCAAATTTCCATCGGCATCGCTCGACCAGAACCAACCCTGCCCGGTTTGTTCGTAATTTTGCAGCAACAGCAGCGCCTCGTGCATCTTGCTGCTGGGCATAGACACGACTTTGGGCTTGGCTATCCGCGCGCTTAACTTGTTGAAAAAACCGCGTGATTCATCAGCAGACGGAATTCCGTCCTGTTGTTCTTCAGGTGCAAAGCCCTCTAAATCACTCTGTTCCATTGTTTACACAGTCCTCGAACTTGTCAGGCCTAAAGGATCGCGGTTGCGGAATGGTAAATAGGGATTATTTGCTGATGTTTTTACAATTGAGGCCTGGTCATACTCAGCAGGACGTTTTGCAGTTCATGTTGGGCAAACGGTTTCTTCAAACGAGGTGCTGCGTTCATAACGTCGGTAGGCAAATCCAGTCCGCCGTAGCCAGTCACCATCACAAACGGCACAGACGCCGCAATCAATGCGTCGACAATTGGCGCGCTGCTAGTGCCATTG
>JBKJLZ010000169.1:0-2882 GCA_046596705.1 Sphingorhabdus sp.
CAAAATCATGAAGCAATGTTTGGCCGAAATGCCCAGCGGGCCAGTTTGCAGCCAGGACCGCAAGATCACCCCGCCGGGCCGGGCCGAGATGAAGCAGTCGATGGAAGCGCTGATCCACCATTTCAAGCTCTACACGGAGGGCTTCAAGGTGCCTGCCGGCAGCGTCTATGTCGCGACCGAAAGCCCCAAGGGCGAATTCGGCGTGTATCTGGTGTCTGACGGCACTAACAAACCCTATCGCTGCAAAATCCGCCCGACCGCCTTCTCGCATTTGCAGGCAATGGATTTCATGTCGCGCGGACACATGCTGGCGGATACGACCGCGATTTTGGGCGCTCTCGACATCGTGTTCGGGGAGTGTGACCGGTGAACCTATCGAGGCGTGAGCTTGTAAAAGGCACAACGGCTGTTGCGACGTTTGCAGCTGCCACGACTGTTTCAGCGTGTTCACCTCCAGTTTACAGCGTTCCGATACCCCAAAACTTTTTCGGGCTGATTGCGAGCAGGAAGCTGGAACTGGCTGCGAAACAAGCTTCCGATAAGATAAAGCTGGTGCTCAGTACACGCGATAATCTGGAAGTTTTTGCTGGGCCTAGAAATGTGATCGGTAAGTTGTCTGCAATTTTCCATTCTGCGGGCTGGAGCATGATCGGCGATAATGTAAAATATGCACCGGGTGGATATTGGAGCGGGTTTGGTGGATGGCATTTGTCCGACCTGGTCTCTGGAAATACTGTAGAGTTTGAGATGTCAGGGTGTGGCCAAGATAGGTTGAAGAACCCCGTGCTTAACGTCTTTGTTTTGGATACTGCGCCTCAAATCGAGCAGATATTTTTGATGGAGAGTTACAGCTTAAATTACAATCGCGATCCGGAAGCGCTGCCAATAGAGAAAGGCGCTTTTTAATGGCTGATAGCGCCCACATCCCCGACGAAGCCGTAACCCGCGCCAAATGGGGCAGCTTTGCCTTTACGCCAGCGTACAAGGCAAAGGCCGACATCTACATTGGTCGCTACCCCGCCGGGCGGCAGCAATCGGCGGTGATGGCGCTGCTCGATCTTGCCCAGCGCCAGGTGGGTGAGGAAACGCAAACGCAAGGCTGGTTACCCGTGCCCGTCATCGAATATGTCGCGGAATATCTCGGCATGCCGTACATGCGCGCTTATGAGGTTGTGACTTTCTACACGATGTACAACCTCGCACCCGTTGGCCGTTTCCACGTCCAAGTATGCGGCACGACGCCGTGCATGTTGCGCGGGTCGGACGATATCATCGCTGCCTGCAAGAACCGAGGCCTCGTCAAAGGCGCAACCACGCCCGACGGTATGTTCACGTTGGCCGAAGTCGAATGCCTCGGCAACTGCGCTTCGGCACCGATGGTTCAGATCAACGACGATAATTATGAAGACCTCGATTACGACAGCATGACCGGTATTCTCGCCGACCTTGCTGATGGCAAGCAACCGAAGATCGGCACACAATTGCCCGGCCGGCATACAGTTGAGCCTTATGGCGGGCCCACAAGCCTGCAGGCGATGGTTGAGAGCAACCATGACTATCGGGAGGAGTATTGATGGAATTCTTGCCGCTAATCGGAGTGTTGGTTGCTGTCTTCATCGCGTGGAAACTGCTCACTGGCGTGATCAAACTCGCTGTTATCGGCCTGCTGATCGCGGGCGCAGCATGGTTCCTGCTCGGGGGCATCGCATGAGTCTTCAGGACAAGGACCGCATCTTCACCAACCTCTACGGCTATCAGGATTTCGGCCTGAAAGCTTCGCAAGCGCGTGGGGATTGGGATAAGACTGCCGACCTGATGACAGTCGGGCAGGACGCGATTATCGAGGAAGTGAAAGCTTCGGGCCTGCGCGGGCGCGGCGGGGCTGGTTTCCCGACGGGTATGAAGTGGAGCTTCATGCCCAAGGCGCCGACGCCCGAGCGCCCCAATTTCCTCGTCATCAACGCCGATGAGTCCGAACCCGGTAGCTGCAAAGACCGCGAAATTATCCGACACGATCCGCACAAGCTGATCGAAGGCGCGCTGATCGCCGGTTTCGCGATGCGCGCGCGGGCGGCCTATATCTACATTCGCGGCGAATATATCTTTGAGGCCAAGGTTCTCGAAAAGGCGGTCGCTGAGGCTTACTCTGCGGGTCTACTCGGCAAGAATGCCGCCAAATCGGGCTATGATTTCGATGTCTTCGTTCACCGCGGCGCAGGCGCCTATATCTGCGGCGAAGAAACCGCGATGATCGAAAGCCTTGAAGGCAAGAAGGGCCAGCCGCGCCTTAAACCGCCATTTCCGGCGGGCGCGGGGCTTTATGGCTGTCCGACCACGGTAAACAATGTCGAGAGCATCGCGGTCGTACCGACCATATTACGGCGCGGCGCGGCGTGGTTCAAAAGCTTTGGCCGCGAGAATAACCACGGCACCAAGCTTTTCCAGATTTCGGGCCATGTGGAAAAGCCATGCGTCGTCGAAGAAGCGATGAGCATTCCTTTCCGCGAACTGATCGAAAAGCATTGCGGCGGCATTCGCGGCGGATGGGACAATCTGCTCGCGGTCATCCCCGGCGGTTCGTCGGTGCCACTGGTGCCCGCCGCGATGATGATGGATGTGCCGATGGATTTCGACGGCTGCAAGGAAGTCGGCAGCGGCCTTGGCACCGCAGCGATCATCGTCATGGACAAATCCACCGACATCGTCCGCGCAATTTCGCGATTGAGCTATTTCTACAAACACGAAAGTTGCGGCCAGTGCACGCCGTGCCGCGAAGGCACAGGCTGGATGTGGCGCGTGATGGAACGGATGCGCGAAGGCAATGCCGACGTATCGGAAATCGACACCTTGTTCGAGGTCACCAAGCAGGTCGAAGGCCACAC
>JBKJLZ010000287.1:0-4284 GCA_046596705.1 Sphingorhabdus sp.
TGGGGGATGTTCGCAAAAGAACAAATGGTGCCCGGAAGAGGACTCGAACCTCCACGCCGTTACCAGCGCCAGCACCTGAAGCTGGTGCGTCTACCAATTCCGCCATCCGGGCACGGACGCCGCCAAAAAGCTCGGGGCGTCATTGGGTAGGCGCGCTCCTTTAATTGGTGGCGCGGCATTGTCAACGTCCGTGCTACGCCCCTGCAATATTCATTGGGTCATAAGTATGTAACATATTCGCTCTGGATTCGGTTGGACCGTTATGGCAGCGTCTGCTCGACCGGTCGCTGAGCATCCCCTCAATGCGAACGGATGGCAAGCTGATGAATTACCAGCAGATGTCTCCTCCGGCCAAAAGAGGCCTGTTTGCCACGGGCAGCTGGTTTGCTCGCCTGCCGGATATCGTGCAGGACGAACTCATGCTTGCCGGGCGGCAGCGGCATTTGGCGGCGGGAAGCACGCTGTTCCGGGTGGGCGACGATCCGACCGGACTGCACGGGCTGCTTGGCGGCGAACTGCATGTCATCGGCTCGGCCTCCAACGGTCACGATATGCTGATGGCAATCCACCGAACCGGCGACTGGACCGGGTTCCTGAGCTGTATCGACCACAAGCCACATCCGCTGTCGGCGGTCGCCGCTGTCGACTGCACGATATTCTCGGTCAGCCCCGCCGAAGTTGCCCGGATATTTGAACGCGATGTGGCGACCTTCCGGTTGTTGCTGACGCCTGAGCTGCGCGTGGCGAGGCGTAATTATCGCTGGCTTGTTGAAACTGCGATGCGCCCGACACTGCAACGCATTGCTGAGCGATTGGTCGATCTGGGCCGCTGGACTCACGGCGAGCGGAGCGGCCCGGTGTCGCCAATCGAACATGTCAGTCAGGAGGCGCTGGCGACGGCGACCAATGTTTCGCGGCAGACGATGAACAGCGCGTTGCATGAGCTCGAGGCTCTTGGCCTTATCAGGACAGGCTATGGCCGGATTGACATCATTGACAGCTGCGGCCTCGATGCACTCGCCAACAGCGACCCGAAAAAAATTGCTAATTGTCGCCGACGCGACAGTTGAAGTCGCAAAACAGCGTTAGTCGTGCTTCAGCAAACCGCCCGGAAAAGTGCGAAACTATGCCGGCAATTGGGCCACGAGGGAGACAAATCATGACAATAAGCCGTTTGATGTTGACCGCGCTTGCCGGTCTTGCAGTTGCCACGACTGCTGGCGCGCAACAGGACAAGATGGCGCCGATGGGTGTCGGCGAAGCGACTATATACCGCGATGTGAATTTTTCAGGGCCTGCTGTTTATGTGGGTGAAGCGAAGCCCGATCTTGGGCTCAACTGGCCAGTGCGCTCTGTTCGCGTCAAACAAGGCACTTGGCAAATTTGTTCGCGCACCCGCTATCGCGGGCGCTGCGCGATTGTCGCCTCGGACGATCCAGATCTGCGCGGTCGCACCGGATTTTTCGACATGGTCCAGTCGATGCGCCCATTGGGTCCTCAGATCCAGCCGCCGACAACGCCTCAACCACCAACGCCACCAGCGCCACCCGCCGGACCTTCTTTGCGCGGAATGGGAGCAGAATTCTTCCCCGCGCCCGGCCAATATGGCGTACGCATCCTGTCCTGCCCGAACGGTAATGCGACCGCCAATTGCGCAGCCAGAACCGCCGATAATTTCTGCCGGAGCGCCGGTTGGAACGGTTCCAAAAGCGAGTCGCAGGAGACCGTCAACCGACGCGTTTATCTCGCCGACGTTCTCTGCGTCCGGTCGGGTTTTTGACGATGAGGACGATTTTGATGACCGGCGCATCCGCCGCGATGCTGCTGGCAACCCCCGCCATTGCCGCAACCCCCGATAGCTACGCAAAACTCGACCAGGCTTCGGCGGCGGCATGCATCAGGGCGTCGGGCCTGCAGTCACCAAGCGTCGGTCCGGCAATGCGTTTTTCCGAAAAGCTAGCAATCGACGCGCGCACGGTCGAAGGCACTTGGCCGCAGCCGCATATGAAGGGCGCTAAAGCCACCATGCTTTGCCTGTATAACCGGCGCAACAAACGGGTCGAAGTTCAGGAAATGAGCGGCAACGCAGCAGCCGCCGTAATCAAGGACGTCTGGTGGCGGGCTGAGGACGTCGGCGGGCGCGGCATAATCGATCGAAGCGAAGTGACGTTGATGCTGGGCACCGATGGCAAGATCGGCGGCAGATCGGGCTGCAACGGCTACTCGGCCAACTATCAGGTGACCGGCGACGTGATGAAAGTTTACCCGCCAATGATCGGCACGCGGATGGCATGTGCGCCTGCGCTGATGACTCAGGAAAACCGGTACCGCACGCTAATGGAAACCGCGCGATCGGTGCGGATCACCCCTGAAGGCTGGCTGATAATCACCTCGGCAGACGGGACAAAAAGCCGCTTTTCAAGAAAATAGGCGGCAAAATGAATGGCGGATAACGCCATGGAGGGATAGCAAATGCGCTTGATACTGACATCGATACTCGGCTTCGTTTCCATGCTATCTGGCGCGCCAGTGGCCGCACAGCAGCCGGGTATGCTGTTGTCGGCCGACGAGATGCGCGACGAACCCGACGGCATGCAGGCCTGGCGTATCCGCTACACCTCGACCAATGACCGGGGACAGGCCGAAGAGGTCACCGGCGTCGTTATCGCGCCCACTGGCGTGCCATCGCGAATGGGACGGCCAGTGCTCGCATGGGCTCACGGCACCTGGGGCGTGGCAGGCAAATGCACATTTGCCGACGACAAGGCATTCTACAAGATAACCCCCGGGCTGCAGTCGGCGATTTCGCGCGGCTATGTGGTCGTCGCGACCGATTATGCCGGGTTGGGTACGCCGCAACCGCACCCTTATCTCGTGGGTGCCAGCGCCGCACATTCGGTGCTTGATGCAGTGCGCGCCGCGCGTGCTATTCCCGAGGCAGGGGCAGGCAACCGCTTTGCCACCTGGGGCGAATCACAGGGAGGGCATGCGTCGTTATGGGCAGGTCAACTGGCGCGCAGCTATGCGCCAGACCTAAGCCTTATAGCCGTGGCGGCGGCGGCACCGCCGACCGACCTGATTGAGAACTTAACCGGCGGCAGCGACCCGTCAATCCGCGCATTCCTGACCGCGTTTACCGCCGATAGCTGGTCGCGGCATTACGGGATTTCGCTGCGCACATTGGGCAACAAATCGACCGGCGGGCTGATAACGCGGCTTGCGCAGAACAACTGTATTTCACTCGACGCAAAGCCAAAGCTTGGCATGATTATCGGCATCGTCGCCCTTCGCCGCCAGTTGAAAGGCGTCGACCTGGGCCGGATAAGCCCATGGGCAAGACTGTCACGAGACAATAGCCCAGCTGCTCGGGAATACGGCGTGCCGATGCTGATCGCGCAAAATGACGGCGATGTGATCGTATCGCCCGAAGTGACCAGACAGTTCGCACGCAAGCTGTGCCGCAGCGGCGCAAGTTTGCGGTATGTGCCTATAAATACGTCAGGTGGCCATCCAACGAGCGCCGCAGATAGCGCCGATGTGACACTCAACTGGATCGACGCTCGCTTTGCAGGGGAACGACCGCCAAGCGATTGCGGGAGTATTTAGCTAGCACCTGGCGCTTGAAACGCCAGCATCGGTCGTGCAAAGCAACGCCGTGATTTCATGGAGCGCGTGATGCAAGGCAAACTGGTTACGATTTTTGGCGGCGGCGGGTTTGTCGGGCGGTATGTGGCACAGTATCTGTTGGCAGCGGGTGCTCGGGTGCGGGTGGCTCAGCGGAATATTTGGACCGCCAATACCGCCAAGGCTTTGGGCAATCTGGGTCAGGTGCAGCTTATCGCCGCCGATGTACGCAAGCCGGCCAGCGTCGAACGCGCAGTTGCCGGGGTCGATTATGTCGTCAATCTGGTCGGCAGCTTTGCCGATATGAACGCGGTGCAAAATGTCGGGGCTGGCAATATTGCGCGGGCCGCGGCGGATGCAGGCGTTGGCTCGCTCGTCCATATTTCAGCAATCGGTGCCGATGCGAACAGTGAAGCCGATTACGGGCGGAGCAAGGCGGCTGGCGAAGCGGCGGTGCGGGGAAACTTCGGTCACCCGATCATCCTTCGTCCATCGATCATATTCGGGCGCGAGGACCAGTTTGTGAACCGCTTTGCCGGGCTGATCCGCATGTTGCCGGTGGTGCCGGTAATCGGTGCCGAAACCCGGTTTCAGCCAGTGTTTGTCGGTGATGTGGCCAAGGCCGTGGTTGCCGCATTGGCGCGGCCCGCAATTAGCGAC
>JBKJLZ010000340.1:0-9176 GCA_046596705.1 Sphingorhabdus sp.
GTTTGCGAAAACCGGGGTAAAAGCGAGCATTGCCACGAACAGTGCGATTGCCGAGCGCTATCCACAGATTATAGCCGATATCGTGGATGGCGGCCATGAAATCATCGCACATTCGACCGACATGAACGGCACAATAGCCAGCGGCTTGCCCATCAAAGACGAGCGGGCTCTTATATCGCAGTCGCTTGACACGCTTGAGCGCATTTCGGGAAAGCGACCCAAGGGCTGGCTGTCCATAGCCAGGTCGCAAAGCTGGAACACGCCCGATCTGTTGAATGAAGCAGGCGTTCGATATTGCTGTGACTGGGTAAATGACGAACTGCCTTACCAGTTCAACAACGGCCTGATCAACCTGCCGCTGAACCATGAATTGAGCGATCGGCAAATTATCACGGTGCAGCAGCAATCCGCCGACAGCTATGCGCAGCAGATGCGCGATGCGTTTGACTGGTTGGCGTGTGAGGGGGCTGATGGATTAGGCGCGCGGGTCTTGCCGCTCCACATCACGCCGTACATCATGGCGCTGCCTTACCGGATCGGTGCGTTTGAACAATTGCTCGCCGACCTAGCGGGACAGCCAGAGGCGTGGGTCGCAACTGGTGGCGAGATTGTCGATGCGTGGGAGGCGCAGCAGTGAAGGTCCGCAACCCGCGTACCGGAGAGACCGATTACGAGATCGCGCCGCTTGATGCCATGGCACTGAGCGCCGAAACGCAGAAATTGCGAATGGCGCAACCGGCGTGGGCGGCTCTGTCTGTTAGCCAGCGCGGAGAGCATATGCTGAAACTGGCCGATGCGGTGCGTAGACATGCGGCTGCAATAGGCGACGCTTTAACAGCGGACACCGGTCGAGCAGCAATATCGCTGATCGAGGTCGATGGCACGTCACGGTTGATCGAACGTTGGGCGGTATCTGCACCTGACATAATAGAGCGGACGATTGTACAAAATCGTCAGGCATCGATACCTGGTATTTCTACTTCGACGCGTCTTGTGCCCTATCCGCTGGTAGGCGTGATCGCCCCGTGGAACTTCCCGCTAACTCTCGCACTGATCGATGCAGTACCAGCCTTGATGGCGGGCTGCGCGGTAATCGTGAAACCGTCAGAAGTGACGCCCCGCTTCCTCCGTCCGCTTATGGCGGCGGTTGCTGAAGTACCGGAAATCCCTTTGCTGGTGATCGAGGGTGACGGCGCTACTGGGGCCGCGTTGGTCCCGCTGGTGGACTATATCGCCTTTACCGGTTCGGTCGCTACTGGCCGCATAGTCGGGGCAGCGGCTGCAGCAGCATTCATCCCCGCCAGTCTTGAACTCGGCGGCAAGGACCCAATGATCGTGCTCGCCAGCGCCGACCCGGTCGAAGCCGCCGAAACTGCATTGCGCGCGTCGGTAGTGAACAGCGGGCAAGCCTGTCAGTCGATCGAGCGCGTTTATGTTGCGCGCGAAATTGCCGAGGCATTCATCGATGCCCTCACTGAAAAAGCATTGGCCGTGCGGCTAAATTACCCCGATATAAAAAGCGGCGATATTGGCCCTTTTATTTTCGTTAAACAGGCGGCGATTGTGCAGTCGCAGATCGACGATGCGGTTGCCACAGGCGCGCGGCTGTTGGCGGGCGGGCAGATCGAAAATCTGGGCGGTGGGCTCTATCTGCGGCCAACGGTGCTCGCCGATGTTACCGCCGATATGAAGGTGATGACCGAAGAAACCTTCGGGCCCGTCATTCCGGTGACCATTTTTGACACGACTGCCGACGCGATCGCTCTCGCTAATACCGGCACTTATGGTCTATCCGGCGCAGTCATTGCCGCAACCGTCGAAGAAGCCGAGACGGTCGGTATGCAATTGAATGTCGGCGCGGTCTCGATCAACGATGGTTCGCTCACCTCAATGGTGTGGGAGGCAGAAAAATCGAGCTTCGGGCTGTCCGGCCTGGGCCCCAGCCGCATGGGAGATAGCGGGCTATTGCGTTTTTTCCGCAAGCAGGCACTGATCCGCCAATCAGGCGATGCAATGCCACTGGCTGCCTATGCAGAAGATGCTCAACATGGCTAAGCCCGATTTTGCCATGGCGATGCCCAACATTCTTTCGCATGAGGGAAAGTGGGAAGGCGTCTACCGCCATGTCGACAGCGACGGCGCGCTGCTGGACCAACATCAAATGTGGACTTGGTGTGAATTTCCCGATGACGGCCCTTATGCCTATATTCAGCATAACAAACTTCGCTGGGACGACGGGCGCTCTGCGGATTATGAATTCGGCGGCGTTTACCGTGACGGCAGGCTCTATTGGGACACCGACCGCTTCCACGGCTATGGTTGGGAAACCGAGGAAGGCGTTGTGATGCTCCGCCTTGAACGGCTGGATGTGCCCTGCAGCCATTATGTCGAAATGATCAATATGGCCCCGGATGGCCGGACCAGGGCGCGGACATGGCAATGGTTTAAGGACGGACGGCCTTGGAAGCGTACATTATGTGATGAATGGAGGATCAAATGAGCCTGTTGCTATTGCTGGCTGCAGTTGCGCAAACACCGGCGCCTGCGCCTGCGCCTCCGATTTGCGATAATAAACCGGTGTTGATGGTCGTCTATGGCCCAACGCATGACCGCAACCGAATGATCGCTTACGGCAAAGCTATTGCCGACAGCGGATTGTACACGAAACTTGGCGGCTATTATGTCAATTCGCCGCGCGCCGTGGCGACTTTCGAGGGTAAGCAGCTGCCGACAAGGTCGCTCTTGATCGTCCGCTTCCCCTGTCTCGCCAATGCGCGCGCGTTTTGGTATTCCAAGGAATATCAGGAGAATATCAAACCGATGCGGCTCAACCCGTCGGCGGGCGATTATGTCGTAGCGGTATATCCGGAAATTCCGGTCCGAGCGGACATGGCGGACAAGGTTGGCGACAACAGTTATCGGACGGGCTTCGATGCCGCGGCGGTCGAGCAAATAATCCAGCCTTGATTTATCGTCGTCGTCAACCGCATAGGGATTAGAGATGACCAATGGGAGAGAGACGTGCAGCTGGCAGGCCTTGGCTATAGCGAAGAGCAAATCGAGTTGCTCGACGTGGCGACGACATTTTGCCGAGATAAATCGCCCATCGACAAAGTCCGCAAGCTGATTGACAGCGATCTCGGTTATGATGCCGATATATGGGCGGAAATTGGAGGACTAGGCTGGACTGCGGTTGCGATTCCGGAACCGCATGGCGGGGTTGGCCTATCGCTTTCCGAAGTGGTGCCGCTGGTCGAGCAAATGGGCCGCAATCTGCTGGCCTCGCCGTTCGTTGCGACAACGCTTGCAGCCCAGACATTGTTAGTCGGCGGGACCGAAGGCCAACAGGCTGAGTGGTTGCCGAAGCTCGCGGAAGGTAAAATCGGGACTCTAGCTTTGGCAGAGGCGCATGGTGATTGGGACTTAAGCAACATCACCTCTACCGCGCGCGTCGATGGCGACCGGATTGCGTTATCGGGTACCAAGCTGTTTGTTCTTTGGGCGGAAACCGCCGAGATCATCATTGCGTCGGCAGTGCTCGACGGTAAGCCTGTACTCGTTCTGTTGACCAAGGAAGACGTTGCGAGCCATTTGCGACGCGAAGCGATTATCGACGAAACCAAGCGCAGCTTTGCGCTCAATCTGGACGGCATCTCGGTCGCCAGGTCAGCTTTACTTGATCCGGCAAAGGCAGTGCTTGCGCTCGCTCACGTCGACGTCGCGTCAGCCTTGCTGCAAAGCGCCGAAATGTGTGGCGGCACCCAAAGCGTTATCGACTACACTCTCGATTATCTGCGCACTCGCAAGCAATTCGGCAAAATCATCGGTGAATATCAAGCGCTGAAGCATCCGATGGTTGACGCCTATGTCGGATATGAAAAGGCGCGTTCGCATCTCTACAGTGCTGCTGATAGCTTCGGCGATCAGGGGCTGGGCGAGATCGCGGTTCGCATGGCAAAGGCCGCCGCCGACGGCGCATATAGCCACGCTGCCGACCGCTCGGTGCAGTTCCACGGTGGGTTCGGATTCACCCATGATTGCGACGCAGGGTTGCACCGGCGTGCGGCGATATTCCAAGCATCGCAATTCGGCGACGCTGCTTGGCAACGCGCGAAGCTCGGCGACTTGTTGCTAGGCTAATGACGCAATTCATCCTGAAAATCACCTGTGCAGACCGCCCGGGTATTGTCGCTGGTGTTGCCCAATGCATTGCCGGACAAGGCGGCAACATTATCGAAAGCGCGCAATATAGCGATCAGACGACTGGTACCTTTTTCATGCGTATCGCCTTTGCTCCGGCGCCTGACGTGAGCATCGAAGCAATGCGCGCGGCGTTCGAACCGATTGCCAAACATTTTGCCTTCGATTGGCAAATTCTTGATGCCGAACAAAAGATTCGCGCCGCGATCATGGTAAGCAAAGGCGGACATTGTCTGAATGATTTGCTCTATCGCGTTTCGACCGGGCGTTTACCAATGAACGTCACCAGCGTTATCTCCAATCACAAAACTTGGCAGCGTCGCGCTGAACATGAAGACATTCCCTATCATTACGTGCCAGTAACTTCGGAAACCAAAGCCGCGCAGGAGGCGACGCTAATCGCGCTGCTGGAAGACCAACAGGTCGACCTCCTTATTCTTGCTCGCTACATGCAAGTTCTGAGTCATGACATATGCAGTAAATATAGCGGGCGCATTATCAACATTCATCATAGTTTCCTGCCCAGTTTTAAAGGAGCAAATCCATATCACCGGGCTTATGCGCGTGGCGTGAAGATGGTCGGCGCTACGGCGCATTATGTGACCGGCGAACTCGATGAAGGCCCGATTATCGCCCAAGACGTATCAATGGTTGATCATGCCGACAGCGTCGATGATTTGATCGCACAGGGCCAAGACATCGAAAGCAGGGTGCTGGCCCGCGCAGTAAAGGCGCACATCGAACAGCGAGTAATATTAAACGGAAACCGGACAGTGGTGTTCAAATGAAATATATTGGCGCACAGGGTCGCAGGTAATTGATGTATGCGGTTTTTCGGCGGTGCTCCTGTTTGGTTACAAGGCAGACCCTCCGATCGCGACTTACGCTATTGCACAATAATTTTTTTGCTGGCTTAGCACGGGGATGCTGACAGAAAAGATCATAGTTGCGGATGACCATCCGATATTTAGATCCGGAATGTGCAGGTTAGTTGCCGATACGATAGTTGGTGCCGATATTCGCGAAGCAGGCTCCATGGCTGAAGTTATCGAATGTGTTGAAGCATCCGGCGCACCGGATTTGGCGTTTCTGGATCTACTTTTTCCGGGAATGAACCCGCGTGAAACACTTCCAGCTTTTCGCCAGAAATGTCCTAAAACTTCAATCGTTGTTGTATCGATGATCGACGACGAAGAAACGATCAGCAAGGTGATGAACTACGGCGCCGACGCATATATCGTCAAATCCATACCGGCCGAAGAAATGGTAGCCGCCATTATTAAAGTGCGATCAGGAGATTATGTTATCGCACGTCCGAAAGTTTCTGCGTTGGTAGACTACACGCCGGGACTAGCGGAAATAATAGACCTGACATCACGGCAGCGCGAAATACTGTCATTGATAGCCATTGGTCAGTCTAACAAGGAAATTGGGCGCATGCTTACGCTGTCACCATTCACGGTACGAAACCATGTGGCGTTGCTTTTTCGCATTCTTAAAGCCCAATCGCGATCCGAATTGGCACAACGCGCCGGTCATTTGACTGGTAATGCAGCTTTGCACGACTGATACGTTATTTCACTGAATAACTGGCCGAGGTTTGTATCTTATTTAAGGCAATTATATACCTTGCAAACACGGTAGGATTATGGCATAGAATTTCCATAAGGAGTTCAATGCCGTGTCTGTTTTATCCCGCCCCTACTTCCATAACGAAACCAAGGCTTTCGAGTATGTGGAAAGCATCATCTGGGCTGATGGCAAAACCTGCCCACATTGCGGCGGGCTTGACCGCTTAACGAAAGTCACCGCCAATCCTGCCAAGCGCATCCGCGTTGGTTTGTGGCGTTGTGGCGACTGTAAAAAGCAGTTCACCGTCAAGATCGGCACCGTGTTCGAGCATATGCGTATCCCGCTCAATAAGGCATTGCAGGCGCTCTACATGATGACGACCAGCAAGAAAGGCGTGAGCGCGCACCAACTGCACCGGACGTTGGAAATCACCTATAAAACGGCATGGTTTTTGGCGCACCGCATTCGTGAAGCAATGGCATCTGGTGACCTTACCGCATTCGGTAGCGGCGGTGGTATTGTTGAAGCTGATGAAACTTTCATCGGGCGCATCAAAGGCGCTCCCAAAAAGCGTGCGTTCCATCACAAGATGAAAGTGCTTGCCCTAATTGACCGCGATACGGGCAAGGCCCGCACAATGGTCGTTGACGAAGTGACTGCCAAAACTGTCATGCCGATTGTGCTGGCAAACGTAGCCCGCGAAGCCGTCCTAATGACCGATGAAAGCAATATCTATCGCAGCGCTGGCAAGCATTTTGCAGCGCATGGCACGACCAACCACAGCGCCGGACAGTATGTCGATTATGAATTGCCAGCGGTCCACAGCAACACGGTCGAAGGTTATTTCAGCATCTTCAAGCGTGGCATGAAGGGCATCTACCAGCATTGCGGCGAACAGCATTTGCATCGGTATCTGGCCGAATATGAGTTTCGGTATAACAATCGGGAAGCGTTGGGTTGCAATGATGCCGACCTCTCGGTTGCCTCAATACGCGGCATCGTCGGCAAGCGCCTTACATATGGGCCAACTAACGCGACGAAATAAAAGACTTGTGCGCGACTAAATTGATGAGCAGGAATAGAACTGACAATTCTGAAAATCCTAAATGACAAAATGCAAGACTACTAGTTGACGCTCCATGCGAATCATGCTCTAAAACAATTCGGCCCCCAGAATCACTACAAGTGGTTCCAAGGGCCGATTATTAGGGTCAGGTTTCGCTGTGGTAGTTCAGCCTGTCCCGCTGTTTAAAGCGAGGTAAGAATGCCCGATCATCTAGAGTCTGTCAAGGCTCTCATCAAGGTTTACCGCGATTCTGCGGATGCTAGCTCATTCGACAATCCTGATCGCCAAGCAAAGCACACCAGCTATGCTGATGCGCTGCAATCTGCCGTAAGTGAGATCGAAAGGTCTCGCGAGAGGTTGATTGCTGTTCCGGCCTCTTATGGCGACCTGTCCGATCTTCCACCTGAAGTTATGGCACAACTTAGCCTCACTAAAATTGACGAGCTAGAAACGCAACTGCGTGACATCATCGCATCTGCGGATGACGCGATTGATTTGGATTCGGCAATCATCGAACTCTATCGTCGTCACAAAGTGGTAAGTGAGCGAAGATTTTTGATGAACAAGCTTTACCGGATGGTTCAGAAAGAACTCATCGAAAGCGTAGAAGGTAAGAAGGGAGTGTATCGGCTCCCCAGGAGGTCAACAGCCGCGACCTGGGCTGATTTAGACGACTTAGACTCAGAAGTTCCCTTCTGATGTGCGAACGCCCCGCCTTTCGGCAGGGCGTCCAGAGAGTGGGCCTAACAGGTGTGGCGTGCAGACTTCCCATCCTAACGCCGAGGGTTCGAGTCCCTCTAGGTCCACCACCTCATTCCCCGCTGTATAGCGGGTGATGTTGTTTGCCGCAATATCTGATAAGGAATGGTTTATGGCCGAAGAAAAATCCCAATCCGATAAGTTCAAGCAGGCTGCCCGCGACCTTGAATGCGATCCCGACGAAAAGCGTTGGGAGGATAAGCTGCGTAAGGTCGTGAAGCCAAAGCCGGTGCAGGAAAAGCCGGAATGAAATGCGGTTTAATCTGTTCGAGAAATTTGCGGGGATGATGAGGTGACGAAGCGATTAAGTTTGTTAGCGCTTGCGATATTCATTTTTTCGGCCTGTTCGGAAGTAGAAACTGACAAGACAGCAATCGTTAATGACTCAATTATCGTCGGAGCTTCGTCCGAAACTTTTCGGTCGCCGTCGCAATCCCGATGGTCGGTTGAAGTTTGGAATGGCCCCAGCATTACCGGCGACCCTGCGGATAATGGATATTTCCTGCCGGACGCAGACACTGTGCTTTTGGACATCGTCGCTGAATGCAAACTAGGCGCAACTTATCGAAATCAGGCTACCGACGGTATACTCATGCTGGCGATAGGGAACGCAAACCTAACCTCTGAACAACTACGTTGCGTTCGTTCGAAAGAGCGACGGGGTCTGAGATTGGTAGACAGCAAGCCTAAAAACTAAGGCCCGCGCGCACTGCCATTTGCACGGAAAAGATTACGTGTTTGCAATCTATACAATCGCCTTATTTAAGATGCTGGTGTGTTTTTAAGGTAAGAAGCGCGTCTCTCACCGGGGCTAGAATATTTCCAATTGATACAGGATGCTATCGTTCGAAAAAATTGCGACCCAGACCACGATGAGAGAGCGCCTATAATGGATTTGCGTAAGTAATACTTACAATAACCCAATTATAGAGACCTGAAAACGGTGTTGTATTACTATCGACTTATACTTTACTAGCCAGTGATGCGAACGATTGCAATAATTTTGATGTACTAGGACATACTGGGGCTTGCAGCGGAAGTGAGTATTCAGTCAGGTGCGTGACTGAAATTTTTTACTGAGGACAGCATCAAATGAACGCCTCTACGCCTCGTTTGACTGCATTCGCCTTGGCATTTGCAATGGTAAGCGCATGCTCTGACCAGAGCGCCGAGCAGGGCAGCGACCGACCGGATGTCGCTGCATTAAAACAGCAGCAAAGTGAAACCAAAGCAACTCAGAGCTCGCCCAATACGGCTGGCACCGACGGCGCTCAGGATGCACCGCAGCGTGTTGAAACCGAAAACGACCGTTACTGGATAGGTGAAGCCGCGAAGGCTTGCAAAAATCGCGAGTTCAAATCACTGTTTGAGGCATTCGTACGGTCAGCAGCGGTTCGTGATTTATACACTGCGGATCCGATAACATTGTCGACCAAAGGTGAAGTCAGGCAGGTGCCTCGCGCTCGTTATTTCGATTTCCCCATCGCAATGAAGGACTACAGATTTATATCGAAGAACTCGGAAGGTGCTGGGCCTAACGTAGAAAACGTGCGTCTCACGTTCAACCAAAGCCAGGGCG